>PKTG01000020.1 GCA_002869225.1 Candidatus Muiribacterium halophilum
AACGTGCCTCTTTAACGCACCTCTTTAACTTTATTTATTCGAACTTTTTCGGAAATGCCAATATTCTATCTGTTGGTTTTTTTGAATATATCTGTATGTTCCCACCCTGATCAATAAAAAATCTGGCTTCAACTGAGTTTGAGGAGAGTATTTTCCATCTTGTAGTGGGATCAGGTCTTTCCAGTTTTCTACTTGTTACATATATCATATTTCCAACTATCTCATAATTATATACAACTTTATTGAGTCCATTGTTGACTCCATCTAATAGTAGTTCATCTTCATCATACAAAAAATTTGTATAAACAAAGACTTCATTGACCTCTCCATCTGCTGCATTTCCATATGTGAATCTTAAATAAGAAACTTCTTTCCCTTCAGGAAAAACTAGCGTCACTTCCGCTCCTGTTTTTTCTATTTCCTCGTTTGTTGCAGCATCATATATCTCAGTGTAATTTGCTCCATCAAGTGAAGAGAATATCTTAAGAGACGTTCCCATTCCCGGACTATGATTTACACTTATGACTCTTGCCGAAGATTGTTCTTGAAGTTCAATATCAAATGATTTTTGAGCATCTGCATTCTGAAATTTAAATTTTCCAGGACTTGCATAGGAATAAAATGTTCCTATAAGGTCTTCAGGAACATATCCACTAGCTGATGAAGAAACATCTTTTATCTTTGCACCTTCATAAACACTTGCTAAATCTTTCAAAAGATCGGGTCTTAAACGAAGTTTTGTAAATATCTCGTTTAGAGATGATTCAGTCGAAAATGTTATAGATGTAGTGTTTTTTTTATTTTCCCTTATCTCAAGCTGTCTATCTACTATCTCGATTATAGTATATGAAAAAACCGCCACAACTGAAATAAGCATAAAGATCGATATAATAGACATAGCTCTTTTATTTTTTACAAAGTACATTAATATTTATTCCTTAAGTTTTAATAATTTATATACTTTCACCTGACTTTTTTTACCTTTTACCGAAACTTTACCAAGAAGTTCAGCCTCAACAAAATCTTTTACAGCAAGATATGTAGTCTCACTAACAATGAAAGAAGTCTGAAATTGTCTTGTCAATGATTCTATTCTAGCTCCGGTGTTAACAGCATCACCAATAACTGTATAATCCATTCTTTTTGGTGAACCCATATTTCCTACAATCATATCTCCACTATTAATACCTATACCTATATTAAAAGGTTCAATCCCCTGATCCTCCCAGTCTTTTTGAAGTTCGTGTAGTTTTTTTAGCATACCAAAACCACATCTTACAGCAAGTTCTTCACTGTTTTCATGAGCTACAGGAGCTCCCCATATTGCCATTATCTCGTCTCCAACAAACTTATCTAGAGTTCCATTAAACTCCATGATTACGTCTGTCATAGCCGTTAAATACTGATTGAGTATTGAAACCACTTTTTCCGGTGGGTATTTTTCTGAATAAGTCGTAAAACCAACTATATCAGAGAAAAGAACAGTTATGTAGGACTTTTTCCCACCAAGTTTGATCATATCAGGATTTTTAATTATCTCATCAACAACCTGAGGAGATGTATATTTAGTAAATGTATTTCTTAAAGCCTTTTTTTCTTCAATCTGTTTTGCTGAGAATTTTTTCTCACTTTGGAGTTCTTCTGTTGTCATCTCAAAGACATTTGCTTTATCAAGTGATATCGCAGCGAGTTTAGCCGTTGTTTGAATTATTATCCTAGTCTCTTCATCAAGTTTGAAATCATCATCTTTGAACTGTTCTACACAAATGACTCCTGTCACTTTATCTTTAACAAGTGGAGTGACTACCTTACATTCAACTGGTGATGCCTGAAACAATTCCTGAATCATCTTTTCTTCGGACCAGATATTCATAGGAGCGCCTTCTTTTGCACAATAAGCAATAGCGTTTTTGTCATTAATATCTATTGTCAATTGTTTATCCACTCTTCCGCCCCAACGATTAAACATAAATATCTGTTTTTTTACATCATCTATAAGAAATATTGATATCTTACGACAGTTTGCTGATTTTTCAAGCACCGCAAATAAAAGCTTTATTATCTCATCCTTATCAAGTGATGAAAGAAGTTCTCTGTACCTTAAAAGAACTGATGAAAACTTCACTCTCATTTCTTTGTTATCTTCTCTCATCGTCTTCATTATCTTTTCAACTTCTTTTTCTCTCTTTGCCATTTGAGATTTAAGATTAAGATTTGACACTGGAGATCCGCTTTTTCTTGTAAGCAAATAAAAGGTAAGTAAAATATTGGAAAGAATAAGCACTACCATTGCCAGAATAAATTTAAAAGCATTTGTCTCATCCTTAATAAGAGCGGTTAAAAATGCTACTTTTTCCATTACAATATCTATATATTCTTTTTTAATCAATCCGAAAGCATACAAAGCATATATTGCTCCAACAATAACAATAAGCAATAAAATTTTGATAATAAATTTTACAAAATTGAATCTTTTTTTCTTAAATACAACGTTTCCCGCTTTTTCCTGTTCCATAACTCCTCCAGGTATTTATAATCAATACATCCTATTTATATTTAGAGGAAATATTTTCTTTTTTGATACATTCTGTGTAGAATCATCAATAATTACCTCTATTTCAATATATCGAACAAGTCCGGCAATTACATAAGTGGGATTTGCATCTAAAGGTATCTCTTCATTTGTATATGTATAATATTTTATATTAAACCCAGATACATTCTCAGCAATTACCGTCGGAGATAGAAAATCAAAATCTACACTTCCATCAAATTTTATCTTATAATAATATACAGCTTTTTCATCCGGTTTGTAAAAATATGATATTGCTTTATATTTTTCATACGAAAAATCATCTCCTAATGAAAACATCAGAAAACCATTATTTGTAAAAATACCAATATCATTCCAATTAAAAGCTGGTAGATTATATAACCATCTTTCCCATTTTTCCTTATTAAAGATATTCCAGCATGAACTTCTTGGATCAGCACTTGAAAACCATGTGACAAGATTATCGTCATAGAGAAAATATTCATCTAACTTTACGGCATCAGAAGAAGCTCCATTAAAAAAAGCCGGATATTCTGATATTGTTATAAGAGACTTAACTGATGAGGATAATTTATTATGATGATATGAGTTTTCAAAGATGTCGTTTATAAGATTATCATTTTCTACAAAGACTCCAGCATACATAAAATGAATAAACTTTTGAATATCATCTTTGATCTTAGTAAAAAAATATTCAAACTCTGAGATGTTTTTATATACCGTCTCTGTATGATCTAATACCTCAACACCTGTCAGAAACAAATTGGTTGCGGCTACTACTAAAATTGAAAGTACAGCAACACTTATTAATATCTCTACAAAAGTTACACCTTTTTTATTCATAATTAAATTTACCCGATATAGAATCTATGTTTATTTCTGCCTTATAATCACTATTTACGGATTTGATTACAATTTCCGGTATACCTTCTCCAGGTGGTTCGATCTCATTTAACTCTGCATCAAGAAAAACGACCTCTCCATCCCATTTAAATACAATATAAAAAAGATTTTGCATATCATCCACAAGATCGAATTTAACATTACCACCTTTAGATAACGATCTTTCCTGAGCATACTCTTTGATCTTGGAATAATCTTTTGTTAAAAGTGATATAACATATTCTTTATCTGATTTGATCTCTAGAGCATAATAGATCTTTTGATAGCTATCTTCCAAATAAAGTTCGTTTTTCGTTTTAGAAAGTTCACGCGCAAGCATAAGGTCTGAGACCAATATGCTTTGCGCGCTATCTACATCGTAATCTTCTTTAAATTTCAAAAAATTAGCAGTTCCTACCGAAGCAAGTATCCCGATAATTACAACGGATACCATAAGCTCAAGTAGTGTAAAACCTCTATTTTTCATTATTCAGCTGCTGCTGCTGTAGGTTCTCCGTCAAATTTCAACCATTCATAAAGATCATCGCCACCATCACCATATGTTGTTCCACCACCATCATCAACACCGTTTTTCCCTGGTGATACTAAAAGTATTCCACATTTTGTCTTTCCATCGATTGTAAAAGAACCGTTTGCTCCAACTCCACCATCAGCATCAAGCTCTTTATTATAAATATTGTACTTATTTCCCCACTGATCGTATGCCACTTCTTCCACATCGTCTTCAACATAAGGACCTTTCCAACCAGATATAGCGTTTCCAGTTCCACCTGTCTTGTTTACAACCAGTTCTTCAACTGCGGTTGGATATCTTTTTGTATGCATAACAAAAAGTCTTGTAGCAGCTTTAATTGCAGACATTTCAGCCTGTGTTCCGCCGCTTTTCCCTTCATCAATAAACGACATAAGTCTTGGTACTGAGACTGCTGCAAGAATTCCGATAACAACAATAACAATAAGAAGTTCAAGCAGTGTAAAACCTTTTCTCATAAAAACCTCCGAAATTATTTTAATTTATTTTTAGTATTTAATTAATTTAGTCTTGTAATTATATCATAGCTTGGATATAAAAGACAATAAAACAGGAATTAGGGGTTAGGAATTAGGGGAAATTCTAGTTCTTCCCAAAAACCAAAATCCAGTTTTTTTATTTTCGAATCAGTTTGATCATATCAAACATAGGTAGGAACATAGATATTGCTATAAACCCAAGGGTTATACCCATAAAAACTATCAAAATAGGTTCTAAAAGTGAGAGCATAGTCTCGATAGTCATCTCTACCTCAAGATCATAAAAATCGCCTACCTTTATTAGCATCTTTGAAAGATTCCCTGTCTTTTCTCCAACACTTATCATCTTTATAACCATAGGGGGAAAATAATCTTCTTTTCCAAGAGACTCTGAAATTGCAACACCCTCAGATACCTTCGTAGTTGTTCTTGTTATAATGTTGGACAGTATCTGATTTTCAAGAAGTTTATTTGAAATATTCAAGGCGTTTATTATTGGTACACCGTTATCCGATAGGACTCCTAATGTCTTTGACATCATTGCAACATTTGCTTTTACTGTTAGATCACCAATAAGCGGAAGACTAAGCATAGTATAATCCCATAAATAGGAACCGACTTTTGTCTTATTAAAAAAGTATTTAAAAAATATTGTTGCCGAAATTGAAACAATAATTATAGTCCATATATTAGCAGTAAGAAAATTAGATATCTGCATTAGAAATGCTGTTGGCCAAGGAAGATCTCCACCCATTTTTTTGAATATACCTACAAATTTTGGAAAAACAAAGGTCAAAAGAAATACTACAACACTTAACGCAACGGTCATCATAATTATCGGATAAGCTAAAGCGGATTTAACTTTTGCAACTACTTTCTGGTCATTTTCTGAAAATTTTGCGATCTTTTCAAGTATTTCATCAAGCATACCTCCAGCTTCTCCAGCTTCAATAAGGTTTACAACGAGATTTGAGAATACATCAGGAAACTTTCTCAGAGAATCTGATAAAGATACTCCGGATAGTACATCTTTTCTTATTACACCGACTATTTTTGCAAGTTTGATATTATCAACCTGTTCCTCTAATGCAATAAGACTCTCTACAAGATTCACTCCTGAATTTATCAAAGTAGCCAGCTGAAGATAAAAAAACACCATTTCCTTAGATTTGATCTTTGTAAATTTTTCACTTATATCTAAATCAAGTACGTTTTGTTTTACTTCTGAAAGTTCTATTACTATAAAATTACTTTCGACTAATTTATCCGCTGCATTTTCAATATTAGAAGCTTCGATCTCGCCTGTCTTTAATTTCCCAGCTTCATCTCTTACTTTAAAGCGAAAAATAGCCATTCACTAATCTCCTTTAGTAATCCTAAGTACTTCTTCAAGCGTTGTCTGTCCTAAGCGTGCCTTAGCAATAGCATTTTCTCTTAGGGTCTGCATACCTGTCTCTATTGCTATAGACCTGAGTTCAGTAGATGATCCGCGTTCCAATATCTTTGCCTTAATAGGATCATTTAATGTGAACATCTCATGTACTCCAACCCTTCCTTTATACCCGGTACGATTACAGGAGACACAACCTTCTCCCTTATAGTAAATATGACCTTCTTTATTGTCTATTCCAAGATCATCAAGCAATCCTTGATCTGGTTCAAATTCCACTTTACATTTATCACAAATCTTTCTAGCTAGCCTCTGAGCTACAACAAGATGCAAACTCGGAGTAAGAAGATACGGATCTATTCCCATTTCCATAAGTCGTGTTACAGCACCTGGAGCATCATTAGTATGTAGTGTTGATAAGACAAGATGACCTGTAAGTGCTGATTCAATAGCTATCTCAGCCGTCTCTGCATCTCTTATTTCACCTACCATTATTACATCCGGATCCTGCCTTAGTATCGCACGGAGTGCTGCAGCAAAAGTCATTCCTATTTCTGAATGTATCTGAACCTGATTAATAAGCGGTATTCTATACTCAACTGGATTTTCAACTGTAGTTATATTTGTCTTTGGACTTTTAATATGTGAAAGACCTGCATATAGAGTGGAGGTCTTACCTGATCCTGTTGGCCCGGTAAGAAGTATTATTCCGTTTGGCTCAGATAGTGCGGTAAGATACATCTTTAGGTGGTCATCAAGAAAACCTAATTTATCGAGTCCCAACATCACAGAATTTTTATCAAGGAGTCTCATAACTATCTTCTCTCCCCACACAGTAGGAAGAGTGTTTACCCTGACATCTATTTCTCCTGATTTCGTCTTTATATTTATCCTTCCATCCTGCGGAAGCCTTTTTTCTGCTATATCCATATCAGCAAGAATCTTTATCCTTGATATTAAAGCACTCTGGATCTTAGGAGGTACTTCGGTTATAGATTGTAGAACACCATCAACCCTGTATCTTATTCTGACACCATCTTCATCCGGTTCAACATGAATATCTGATGCTTTTTCATTAATAGCTTCTTTTAAGATAAGATTTACAAACTTTACAACCGGACTATCCTCATTGATCTTACCCATTTCTTCGACTTGATCTCTAGACTTTACCTCATCTACCTTATCCTGGAATCCATCAACAAGGTTTTTTACATCAGCTGTAGCGGAATAATATTGTTTCTGTGCTCCTTCGATCTCAGCCTTTGAAGATATTACTACATCTACTTTTAAAGAGGTCTTATATTGAATCTGATCTATCGCAAATACATCAAGGGGATCTGCCATTGCAATCGTAAGACGATTACCATCCTTAAAAAGTGGTATCAAAAGATGTTTTTTTGCAACCTGTATAGGAATCAGTTTAATAACTTCTTCTGTGATCTGATACTCGTTAAGATTAATTACCGGTACACCTAGCTGATCAGAAAGCACTTGAAGAATTACACTTTCAGATACAAAACCCATATCAATAAGTACTTCACCCAATCTTTTTTTACGCTTTTTCTGAGCATCGAGTGCTAGTTTTAACTGATCAAGGGTCAGATGACCTAGTTCTATAAGCAGATCACCTAATCTCTTCTTTCTATCAAGCATAGTTTAATTCCTTTTTATAGATTCCAATATTCATCTCTTGCGTCTTTATAATTTGGGTTTATTCTAATCGCCTTTTCAAATTCTATCATAGCTTTAGGTATATCGCCCTTTTTTTTGTATAATTTTCCTAGTTTATAATGAACATCCGCATATTCAGGATGTGTAAAAGCTACTCTTTCAAGATGTTTTATAGCATCATCAAATAATGCTTTACCCGTGTATAAATACGCAAGATCATAATGTACTAAAGTCAGATCTACAGTCTCCTGTTTAAGAATAATATGATCATCTACTATCTTTTTAAAGATCTCAAGACTCTCAAGATACATCCCTATCTCTTTGTACATCTCCGCAAGATGATAGAGGGCATCAACATAATCGGGATTTATATCAAGAGCTTTAATATACTGTTCTATAGCCTGATCTGATTTATCAGTCTTTGCATATGCCAGTCCAAGACGAAAATATACATCAGGATATTTATTTACTTTATCTAATACTTTATTATACTCAAGAATTGCTTCATCATACCTCATAAGAGAATGAAGAGCTATTCCTTTACTTAGATGAAATTTGACATTATCCTCTAATTTTATTGCTTTTTCATAAGCTTCTAAAGCCTTATCATAATAAAAAGCATTCATAAGTGCGTTTCCGTAGTCAAACCATAAAACATGGTTTTGTGGGTCATCTTTTAAAAGATTAGATAATTCAGCAATTATCTCCTCAATAAGACCCGGACTAGTATAATCCATATTATTCTCCATTTGCAGTCTTTTTTTCTATATTCGGTGATTTATTGTTTTAAATTTAGAATTTATGCATTAAATTTAAAACTTTAATTGGAAGTTGGGAGTTGAGAAGGTCATCTGTTCCCTGTATCCTTGTTTCTACCCGTTTCGCATCACGCTTTACGCTTATCGAAAAAATAGCATTCATCATTTTATCGTGCTTTTATTTAATTTTTTTATTAAAGCTTCCGATTAAGTAATAAGTATTGTAAACTTATTTAAGGGAGTTTGATTATGAGAAATTATTTATATATATTTTTACTTTTCGCAGTTATACTAACAATCCTAGGTTGTCAGACTGGCTCTTCCAGTGTTCCGAGTTCCTTTTCAGTCTTGTCAACAAATATAAAGATCTCTGGTGAAGTCAGAAAGATGACTGGTGCCACTACATACACCAATCTAGAAAATTCAAAGATAAGTCTTACACCATCTGGTAAAATTTCCTATTCTGACAAATCCGGTAAATTCTTCTTCAACGTTCCTAAAGATAATTATGATCTTTTAGTTGAATTAAAAGGATACGAAAGTAAGACTATTACAATTTCAGCCATTGATACCTCACCTGTTATAATATTAGAAAAAGGAACACTTTCATATTCAGGGACAGTCGCAGATTCAGATGGGCAGATAATAAACGGAGCAACTGTTGAAATAGTATCAATATCCAGTGAATTAAACACATTTACAACTAAGACCGACTTAAATGGTATTTTCAGTTTTACTGATCTTCCAGAAGAAGATTATTCAATACACATCTCGGCAACAAATTATTCTTTACTTTCGGATACTGTAAACAGTACAGCACTTGGAACAACTACAGATACTTATGCTCTTAGTTCAAGTACTAAAGATGAACATAAACTTTCGGGAACTGTCTATCAGGTTGGTACAACTACTCCTATTTCTGATGCGACAGTAGAAATACAGCTTACAGATGGGACTTTATATCAAAATCAGGTGAAAAAGACAGATTCTGCAGGTGAATATGTTTTCCAATCATTACCAGCAGGATTTTATCAGGTAGTTATTAAAAAAAGTAACTATCTAACATATACAAAAACAATTGAGATAGTAAATGATACAGTTGTAAGTAATATATATTTGACACTTACATCTGGAACTCAACCTACCGGCGAAGGCACTAAAGAAGTAGTCCTATATCTTTCAGATGCTGATACCCAGACACCAATAAGCGGGGCAATAATAGAGTTTCAGGATACTATCTATTCAGGTATTACCGATAATTTAGGTTATGCTACATTTGAAGTCCCTGTTTCAACATATAATCTTGAAATATCAAAAGGTGGTTATGTTACTCAGACAAGGACTCTTAATCTTTCAGTTGCAACTACAAACCCAATAGAGATAAGTCTAATATATGATCTTGTATCAAATCTTGGAAATATAAAAGGAATTGTGGAAAGATCGGATAAAGAAACTAGAACCTTCTCGGGAAATGATTATTTTACTCATGAAGTCATTGTAACAGCAACTGTCTATACAAACGGCGAAATAGATCAGGATATTACAATCACTACTGTTGCTAATGAAAATGATGAATATATTTATAAAAATCTTCAGATACTTTACGATCCTGATGGAAAAGAATATAAATACATTCTTAGAGCATGGTATGACTTTAATGAGGATACATCAATAGATACCGATGAAGTATCTTATCAGATAGTCGACCTCGAAGCTGGAAAGACATCAATAGCTGACATAATGCTGATCACACCGTATTGATACCTTTAAAGTGATACCTTTAAGGTATTATGGGAAATTCTTTAATAATTAAAATAACTAAAAGGATGCCTCCGTCATCGTCATCTAAATACATTCTAAAATTTATTTCAATTAATTTCATTACATGTCTTCTTTAAAGGTATCTTGAAAAAGATTTTTTAAATCGCTATAACATTTTTTGTTTTTGTATATTTAATAAACAGAATACGATACTTTTAAAAAGGAAGTTTTACTCGTAGCACTTACCCAAAGAGATTCACGTGCGAAGAGTGAAACAGAACTCCCATTAACACCGTTTAGTGTTTTGAATTAAGTTATATAGAGCTTTTATATTTGCTGAAGACAATTAATATATGTTCGAAATATGTTACTTGAAAGGTATAATCTTTGATTTTAAGTTGTAGATCATATAACTTAATTTAAGATCATTCTCTTTTAGAAAATGTTTTATATATTCCTGTTTCTTTTTCTTATCTGAAATATCAAGCCTAACAAGCACTTTATAGACATCCTCCGGCTTCATCGCTTCCTTTAATATAGATGCTGCAAAGGATATCTCCTCTTTTATAAATCTTCTTACAATAAGAATTATATTATCAAGCGAGTTCTTTACATCACCTTTTTCACTTATAAGAAGTTCTATAATATTATTTTCCTTTATAATATCCTCATATTTTTCTATGATCCTGAGAAGGTTTTTATCTATTCCTTTTATTCCAAGTTCCCGCTTTAAATAAAAGAACTTAAAGAAAAAATCTGAATCTATTTTTTCACTGAATACAAGAAGTTCTTTAAGATTTACATATGTTTTTTTAAACATATTTTCTTCAAGAATATCATGTGCTAAATAGTAAATATCTATAATGTTTTTGAGACATTCTTTATCTTTTATCTTTTCTTCAAAAATTATTTTCAAAGTGTATTCAAGAAAATATCTTTCTCTTTTTCTGATTCCGAGATCGATCATATTTATAAGATACTTTGTATTCTTTTTATTTAAATATAGCTCTTTATATATCTCAAATGCATTATTGTCCTTATTAAAATCATCATATACATAAGCGAGTTCTTCTTTATACTTATCCTTTTCATATTCTTTCAGAAGTTTTTTCATATACCTTATAGCCAGTTCTTCTTTTCCTGATTTTCTATAGTATATAGCCAATCCTCGAAGTGCTTTTTCATTGAGTGGTGATAACTGTAAAGCTCTTAAGATAATGTTTTCAACATCTTCCAGGTTATTTTCTCTTACTCTTTTATTTGCTATATTTACAAGCTCATCTACATCAGTAGAATACTTTGGATTAGAGCTATAAAGTACAGGGAGACCTCTATCAATCGCCCATTCCTCCAGTTCACTCTTAAACTCCTCTGTGAGTTCAAGATACATGAAACAGTTTTTACAAATTTCAGGCATCTTATCGTAATGACAAAAATATGAAGACATTCTAAGCTTTTCCATCTCAGGTCCATACCATGATCTTAAAAATCAATCTTTTTCCTTAAAATCCTTCATAAGTTCAAGATTAAAGTCACCACAACATGCTGTTATAGAACCATCCCATTCTATTATTGGTGTCTTCCATAGATGAAAACACGGAATCTTAGGTCTTTTGACTTCTGAAGCATGTATACGGGAAATATGTACCTCATTTAATTTCTTGTATTCTTCCGGTAGATATTTCTTTAAAGCTCTCATCCACAGCTCACGACTTTCCTCTGTTTCCGGCTGAAGTGGTCTAAAAAATATGACATCTTTTTTAAAATCCTTTAGATAATAAGTGAATTCAGGTTCTTTACCAAACTTTTCAAGTTCTTTTGTCCATTTTTCAACAAAAAGATCCATCTCACCTGCATTTAATTTCTGTATAACGAGTTGAAAAATAAAGACCGGATTTTCAAAAGAAGTGTTTTCTCTAAGCTCTATCATCTTCTTTAAAGAACTCTCTATATTAGGATAAAACTCTGTACCTCTTATCTTTTTATAGGTCTCCTGACTGACTGAATCCAAGGAAAAGTTAACTGTTGAATGAATGTTTGGATCGATATTAAGTACTCTCATAAACTCTTCTTCTTTTCCTTTTAAAAGGGTACCATTTGTGTTTATATATATCTTTTCAAAAAGAGTCTTTTCTTTGTTTTTATTGAATATATACTCAAGTATCTTTAAAAAGTCAGGATTTATAAAGGGTTCACCTTTCCAGAAAGTGTGGAGCACCCTGAAACTGATTTCTTTCTCATATATATCATCAAATATAGTCTTTGCATCATCAAAAGACATATATCCCTGATCTTCCTTATTGAACCAGTCAGCTGATTGATGACACATTATACACTTGTTATTACATATATCTGTAATACCAAGCTGAAGGAGGTCAAGATCAAAGTATTTTTTCTTCATACCAATCCATAGTCTTTTTTATTGCCTGTTCAAAATCAAACTCAGGTCTATATCCTAAGACTTCTAGAGCTTTTGAGATATCCGAACAGGAATGTTTAATATCTCCATCTCTTACATCCTCATAAACTACGTTCAAAGGTCTGTTCAAACCTTTTTTAATAGCATCGATAAGTTGATTTAAAGATATACTTCCACCAGTTGCAACATTAACACTCTGCCCGTTAATATCCGTTTCCATAGCGAGAAGGTTTGCTCTTACAATATCCTTTACATATGTAAAATCTCTAGTTTGTTTACCATCACCAAATACAGTCAGCTTCTCCCCTTTTAAAGCAGAGGTTATAAACTTTGGTATCACGGCTGCATATTGCGAATCCGGGTCCTGAAACTCTCCAAACACATTAAAGTATCTTAAACATATAGTACTTATATCAAAAAGTGAATCATAACATCTTACATAGTATTCTCCACAAAGTTTACTTACACCATAAGGAGATAATGGAAGTGGTAGCATATCCTCGGTGTTATTAGAGCAATCTGTTTCTCCATAAGCAGCTGATGATGCTGAATAAACAAACTTTTTACTTCCACTTTTTCGTGCGTATTCAAGCATGTTAAGGGTACCATGAGTATTCACCATATCAACCTCAAGTGGTCTACGGACAGAAAACTCAACTGAAGGATTAGCTGCCATATGAAAAATACAATCAAAAGAAATATTTCCTATTCTATCTAAAATATCATCTGTTATGTCTAACTTATGAAACTTTATGCTATCCTTTACGTCTGAAAGTTTTTCCTCTCTACCGGTTGAAAGGTTATCTATTACCGTCACATCATGATCTTTTTCTACAAGACCTTTAACGAGATTAGATCCAATAAACCCAGCTCCACCTGTCACTAAAACTCTCTTTTTAATTTCCATCTTTTTCTTCCTTTTTTAAAAATCGATATATTATTTCAGATTGTCTTTTTCCTATAATAGTGGTCAATTTTTCTTTTCCTGCCTCAATTATACTATCATAAGAGTCGTAATTTTTCATTATTTTCTCAACGGTCTTCTCACCAATTCCGGTTAAGTCTAATAGTTCGCTTCTTAAAAACGCACTTGAATGTCTTTTCCTATAATAGGATATCGCAAAACGATGTGCCTCGTCTCTAATATTCTGAATAAGTTTTAATATAGCACTTTCCTTTGAAAGATAATGTTCGTTCATATCACGGTCATATATTATCTCAAATCTTTTAGCTATTGACAGAAGATCTACACTTTCAGGAATAATATCACTGACACTTGAGAGTTGACCTTTACCACCATCTATGACAACAGCCTGAGGATAATCCCAATCCTTTCTGCTAAAACGCCTCTCGATCACCTCCCTCATCATCGCAAAATCATTAGCACCTTTTATCTTCTTTATCCTGAACCTTCTATATTCATTTGAACTTTTAAACCCATTTTCGAATACAACCATTGAACCAACCGCGAATTGACCTGAAACATTTGATATATCATAACATTCGATCCTTAGTGGAAGATTTTTAAGTCTGAGTCTATCCATCATATTTGAAAGTACTTTTGAGTTATCTTTTAGATAAGTCTCAGCATTTGTCAGCGCAAGTTCAAGTCTTGCTTTTTTCATACCTTTTTTAGGTACTTTGATTTCTATGTTTAAAGTCTTCAAATATGGTTTTATAAATTCATAAACTTTCCGGGATGTATAAATCGTCTTTTTAGCTCCATCAAAGGTCTTGTATCTTTCAAGAAAAAACTCACTGAGAAGGTCTTCAATATCAATATAATCCACCTCATGTTTTACTGTGTTTAACAACCTGTCTTTGACATAATACTGAACTATTATCACAGCTCTCAGACTATTAAAAGCAATAGCTATTACCTCATGATTACCCTTTCCTGATGCTTCAACTATCTGAGATTTTTTAAAATGGTCGATTATTTCAAGAGCATCTCTATAAAAAGCAGCTTTTTCAAATTCCTCTTTTTCAGAAGAGGATTTCATCTTCTCTTTTATCTCAGGTGCTAGGGTCTTTTTCCCTTTTAATATTTCCTCTAATACCGCAATATTTTTTAAATACTCTTTCTGATCTACTTTTCCAGTGCATGGACCAAGACATCTATCGATATCCTTTCTCAGACATGGAGTCTTCTTAAGATTCCTGCAGGTCCTTAATCTTAAAAGAGAGTTCATTACCTGGGCAAAGTTCTTCAACATCTTTCCATGAACGAAAGGACCATATTTTTTTCTTATCTTAAGCTTTCCTACCCGGTTTACCTTTAAAAGTCTTGGAAATCTTTCATCTGTTATTACAAGATAAGGATAGGTCTTATCATCTTTTAATTGAATATTAAACCTTGGCCGATGTTTTTTTATAAGATTGTTCTCTAGGATCAGAGCTTCTGTCTCGCTGTTTGTGATTATATAATCTATCTTTTTATGTTTTCTGACAAGAAGTTTGACTTTGTTGTTCTCTTTTTCCCTAAAATAGGAACTAACTCTTTTTTTAAGGTTTTTAGCCTTACCAACATAAAGGACTTTTCCTTTTTCATCCAGAAAGAGATAG
>PKTG01000013.1 GCA_002869225.1 Candidatus Muiribacterium halophilum
TAACTGCCTCCACCTTTTCTCTCTGTTAAGACAAATCATATACAAGAACGAGCCTTTCAAAGAAGATGAGACATGGATTATTTTGTTTGAAAGGTTAATTAAAATGAGTGATATAAATTTTCAAAAACGTAAAGCTAGGACGGCCTTTAGTTTTTGAAAATAGTAAGTTTTTTCCGGATGAAAAAACGAAGTGGTTATAAACGAATGAGAGTAGAGATAAGAAGGTTAATCATACTGGAGCAAGAGCGATGGCTCCGAAATGCCAGCGTAGTGTTGTTAAGCGAAGCTAAGTCATAGAGGAGTGATTACACTTGCGCAATTGATGCTTTTAACCTTCTTTATATTGTTATATAGAGTTTCTTTGTAAGATCAAAACACATATCTAAGGGTTTAAAGGCTTTTTAGTTTCTTCTGACTGGAAAACAGAGTTTTCCGAACCTTATATGAAACAAAAAAGCCCTTCTTTTAAGGGCTTTTTTATCTATTGAAACTCTCTTTTTGTTCTTACTTTTTCTTTTTTGTAGTTGCTTTTTTTGTTGTTTTCTTCTTTGTTTCAGTTTTTTTCGCAGTAGTCTTTTTAGCCACTGGTTTCTTAGCTTCTGCTTTTTTAGGAGCAGCTTTCTTTTTTGCAACCGGCTTCTTTGTCTCTTTCTTTACCGCTGCCTTTTTAGCTGGCTTTTTCGCTGCTGCCTTTTTTGGTTCTGCTTTCTTGGTTGTTGCTTTTTTAGGAGCAGCTTTCTTTTTTGCAGCCGGCTTCTCTGTCTCTTTCTTTACTGCAGTTTTCTTAGCGGGCTTTTTAGCTTCTGTCTTTTTTGGTTCTACTTTCTTGGTTGTTGTTTTTTTTGCAACCGGTTTCTTTGCTGCAGGTTTCTTATCTGCTACCTTTTTAGTATTTTCCTTTTTCGCTTCTATTTTCTTTTCTTCTTTCTTCTTGGGTTCAGATTTCTTTGTTTCTTTTTTCTTTTCAGTCTTTTTTGCTTTTGAACCTTTACATTTTTCACATTCCTCGGCTTCATAAAGAGGGAGTCTTAAAGCTAAGAGACTCTGAAGATTAGGTTTAAACTTCTCATCTTTATCAGCTCTATCAACCACACATACAAGAGATTTTACAGATACACCCTTATTCTTTAGTATCTTTATAACAGCCTTTAAAGAAGTACCACTTGCAACTACATCATCAATTACAAGTGCTTTTTCACCTTTTTCAAATTTAAAACTATCTCGTATGATCATTTCGCCATCTTTTTCTTCAGCAAATATATGTCTTACTTCAAGGTTTCTAGCAACTTCCTGACCAATAGCCATTCCAGTGATACTTGCTGAGACAACAACATCAAACTCTTCATCAAAGAAAAGTTCAATGATCTGTTCTCCAAAATCTTTTACTATATCTGGAAATTGAAGAACCTTTACTAGATCTACCCATAAAAGAGTATGTTTTCCATTTTTAAGTATATGATGTTTTTCATCAATCGCTTCCATGCTTGTTAGTAGCGCTAGAACAGCCTCGTCGTGCATTATCAGCCCCCAAGTTCTTTTTTTATCTTTTCTATTGCATCAATTGGATCTTTTGCATTATATATCGGTCTTCCACATATTATTATATCTGCCCCGTTTTTACAAGCCTGTTCAGGTGTTGCGATTCTTTTCTGATCTCCTGCAGAGCTTCCTGAAGGTCTTATACCTGGAACCACTGTTAGAAATTCATCGCCACATAATTGCTTGATCCTACTTACCTCAAGAGGTGAACAGACAACACCATCAAGTCCACTTTCCTTTGTAAGAAGAGCAAGTTTATCAACCTGTGATGCAGGATCAGTATTTACATTTATATTATTAAGTTCCTGCTGGTTCATACTTGTAAGGACCGTAACAGCAATAAGTCTTATTGCAGGATTTACCTCTCTTACCAAATCAAGAGTACTTTGCATAGCTTCTTTACCTGCACATGCATGAATATTTAAGATGCTTATTGGTAATCTTGAAACAGTAGCTGCTGCTTTTTTCATGGTATTTGGTATATCATGAAGTTTCAGATCAAGGAATACATCACCAAACTGCGCTATCTCTTCAACAATAGAAGGTCCACAAGTAAGATAGAGTTCCAGTCCTATCTTATATCCATCAGGTAATTTTTCGAATGATCTGACCTTCTCAATTGCTTCTTCTCTACTATTGAAGTCGAGTGCTACAAAAAGTCTTGTTTTATTCATAGATAAATGTTAACAGCAATTTTTAATACTGTAAAGAACTTTTACAATAGAAATGGATTTTGGAATGAAACTGGATTTTGGATTTTGGGAAGATCAAAACCACCCAAGACAGCAAACACCAAATACCTAGCTTTTTTTTATATTCTTTATTGAAATTTGAAATTTGTTATACAAGAAAAGTTTATTAGCAGAAATAATAATCGTGGGTGGCACCGGAAACAGTGAACAGGAAGACTGGGAATTGGAATGAAACTGGATTTTGGATTTTGGGAAGATCAAAACCAACCCAGACCCCAAACAACAAATTCCAAACCCCACGCTTTTATTTATTAAAAAAAAAGCCGGGAATAAATCCCGGCTTTTTTTCTATATATATTTATCTTGTTTTGGCTATTATCCTTCGACTCTCTTAATGATCCTTGGGGTAATAAGGAGTATAAGTTCACTTGTAGTCTTCTGATTTCTCTTTGATGAGAAGAACTGTCTAAAGAATGGTATATCACCAAGTACAGGAGTCTTAGTGTTAGCTACTTCTGTCTTCTCCTGAATAAGTCCACCAATAAGGACTTCTTCACCATCTTTTACTGTTACAGTTGTCTTAGCATATCTTCTCTTAATTGTTGGATAGTCAGATACTGAACTTTCTGAACCTGGTTTTTTGAATGTAGCATCTGAAACTTCAGGTTCTACTTCAAGAGTAATATAATCACTGTTATTTATTCTAGGAGTAACTCTTAGAACAACACCAGTATCTTTTTCCTGTGGAGGCTGATTCACACCACCGGTATATATTACTTTATCACCTATCTGAACAACTGCTTCGATACCGTTTGAAGCAATGATCTTAGGATTTGAAAGGATCTTACTGTCAGTTATTGTAGCTGTAGCATTAAGAGCAGCATTGTAATAGGATTTTGTTCTGAAAAAATCTCCCATAGCAAATCCTGGTGCTGAATTATCTACTCCAGATGAATAGGAATCAGCAAACGCCTGTTTCTTAAAGTTTTCGTTAAGTTCTACGATTGTTCCGTCAGCCTGTCCGTTTGTTCCCCATTTCCATACCATCCCAAGGTTTTTAGTGTTGTCTGTTGATACTTCAACAACTTTTGCTTCGATCATTACCTGTGGCACTGGTACATCTAGTTTTGCAACAAGAGGATCGATCTTTGAAAGCACCTGAGAACTTCCTGTTACAATGATGGTATTGATTCTATCATCAGCTGTAACTTCTATCTTTTCATCTTTCTTTTTAAAGATATTAGCAAGAATCTCAGCTACATCTTTAGCTTTAGCATTTTCAAGCTGGAAAGACTTGTTGAAACCTACATCAAATCCTTCTGAAAGCTTGGAAGGTTCACCGATAACATAAGTGTTGTCTTCTTTTCTAATAGTGTAACCATTTGTCTTTGCGATAAGTTCAAGAGCTTTTTCATAATAAACTTCATGTAGCTCAAGTGTTATCTTACCCTGTACACTTTTCTCTGCAATCAGGTTGATACCTGCTGCTTTTGCAATCCCCTTAAGTACTGTCTTGATATCTCTGTCGATGACATTAAAAGTTACATATTCACTTTTCGCCATTGCAGCTGTTGACATCAAAACGATCAATAACAAAATTACCCCAAATCTCTTCATTAATTACCTCCATCCAGCTGAATTGTCCTCAACTCGCCGTTTCTCCTAAATGATATTATTACCATACTATCTTCATTTATCTGTTTCACTTTAAAGTTTCCTTCAGGATCTCCATCACCTTCAAAGAGTTCCATATACTTATCCTCGACTGTCACCATAGCCAACGTTCTATCCCCAGCCTGAATGACACCAACAAGTTTTATATCAAGTTTTGGTATCACTACATCCTCAGGAGCAACTTCACCTGCACCAGGGTTATAAGCTTTAGGTTTAAGAATTTTCTTTTCTATAAGTACTTTGAAAGGATCTTTAAGACTTTTGTCATTACTTTGATCATCATCAAAATATTTAACAAGTCTTTCTTTACTCACAATCTCGTACTTTGCAAGTTCACCAGGTGTCATATCAAACTCATTATCTTCTCCGCTAGCGTTTCCGGCTGCAGCATCTCCACCTGCTCCATCAAATGCACCTGCATCTGATGAACCTGAACCTGAATCATCAAATCCAAAATCATCACCAAATTCACCAAAATCAAAGTCATCAGCTGCCATAGCAAATCTTGAATAGCTGAAGAACATGACAAGAGATATGATGATAACAAAGGAAAACATGAGATATGACAGTTTTCTTCTGTTTCGGATCTGCTTGACTCCGTTGTTCGTTACCATTACTCTTTTTTCTTTCTTATTAATAGCTCGGAACACCTAGACCACCACCTTTACTCTTGAATATATATGAACTTGCAGACAGGTCAAGAGAGACTTCATTTTCAGACTCCTCTTCCTGCTGGAATGAAAACGATCTTCTTCTTGAAAATGATGAAGAGGCATTTGAATTGGTCTTCTTGTGAGCAGCCAAAGAAAACTTTCCTCTTCTTGCATTTATAAGCTTAAGATTTTCCATTCTTGCCATCATCCTACCAATTTTGTGATAAGGACCAGTAAAATTAAACTCCATAGGAAGTTCATCAAAATAATCCTGCGGATAGATCTTATTTATCTTTATCTCATTAAACTCTACGTCAGTCTGTTTAGCATAATTTCGAACAACTCTTATCAGATCAGGAATACTCATATCCTTATCTGTTACAACCGAGTTGATCTTCTGACTATACTCAACATCCAGTTTCTTCTTTTCAGATTTCATCTTATCGATGTCATCTTGTAGTCTCTTTGAAGCATTACCACTTATCTCTTTTTCAAGTTTAGCAATACTCTTATCAAGAGAACCTTTTTTATCCTGGTATTCCATGTATACGGTCCAGTACCAATATCCACAGATTGCCAGCATAACTACAATAAACATCAGAAAAACTATCAGTTTATCTTTCATACGCCACTCCTTACTGTTCCGCGAGTGTCTTATCTATTCGACACACTATCTCAAAGTTATATACTGGAACATTCTTTGTACCATCATCCATAAAGGATTTTACTGCTGTATCTAATGTGACTTCGGTAAAAAATCTATTTTCTTTTAATTTTTCTATAAAGTTGGATACTACTACCCAATCATTTTCAGCCACACCACTTATATTTGCTCTAAAATCTTTTGACATCGAGAATTTTGTTAACCAAACACCACTTCCTTTTTTAAACTTGGTCACTTCTGTGAGAGCCATAAGTACTTTTGTAGACGCTTCGTAGTTCTCACCAGTAATGATTGATCTAACCATGTTTATCATTCTCTTTTTATCAGCGATCTCTTTTCTAAGGTTGTTTCTTTCATCTTCAAGTTTAGCTATCTTGTTCTTTTTATCTTTTTTCAGACTGCTTTCTTTCTTTTCAAGCTTTTTAAGCTCAGCAGAAAGATTTTCTGATACCGGGTAAAAAAGAGCATATATAGTTCCTAAAGCAATAAGAACCGCGAGTATTGAACCAATCGGTATCTTAGGGAGCTTAAGCTTCGCCTTTTCCGGTAATAGATTAATTCGAATCATATTATTCATTACTTGACCACCTCCCTGAGAGCAAGTCCGACAGCTCCAGCGAGTTCATACATATACTCTTCAAGCTGCTCTGTATTTGGGACGTTGACCTGCAAAGTCTCAAACGGATTTACTTTTATAACTTCAATTCCAAGCTCATTGGCAAGAAATACATCTATATTTTCAAGTTTTGAAGTTCCACCTGTAAGAAGAATCCTGTCGATCTGTTTTTCTCTCGACTGGGCTTTAAAGAAATCAAATGATCTTCTTATCTCGGAAGCAAGTTCTTCTACTATCGTATTTATAACATCAGATATCTCGTTTCTATCTGACTCTTCAATGGCTAATCTTCCTTCTTCCTTTTTAATGTTCTCAGCCTGTGAAAGTTCCAGTTTAAGAACATCTTTTATTACATTACTTATATTATTTCCAGCAATGGAGATATTTCTCGCAAAATCAAGAACACCTCTTCTAATAATATCGATATTGGTGGTGGCGGCTCCTATATCAACTACTGCTATGATCGATTCAGGATCAATATAATTCTGCATTGAATTAATGACTCCAAAACAATCAACATCCACTACTTTCAGACCGACTCCCGCATTTTTCAGAGTTGCCTGATAAGTATTAAGTACATCTTTTGGTGTACATACAAGCAATATATAATACTGACTCATATCATCTTCCATGATCTCATCCAGTTTAAAATAAGAGATCTGAACTTCATCAATACTATATGGTATATATTGCTCTGCTTCGAACTTAATTGCCTCTTTAAGTTCATCATCTGCCATCACAGGCATTTTTATAAACCTTATGATCGCATTCTGTGCAAGTATTGATCCGATGTTTGATCCACCTTTGATTTTACTCGCCTTAAGCACCTCTTTAAGAGTATCTGTTACGGTAGAAGCATCAACAATATTTCCTTCTACAATAACTCCCTCAAGTGGCAACGGTGCCACACCAAAACCTGTTACAACAGGTTCCTTACCTTCTTTGATCTGTACTACCTTAATAGCACTGGATCCTATATCGATCCCAACTACACTGTTTCCACCACCGAAAAGCATAATATTCTCCTCTCAACTAGAAATAAAAGCCACTGTTTGTTTAATTTATCGACACCTGCTATTTCCTTGTTTAACTTTTTTTACTAGCAGCTTTAATGTATAATCACTTTATGAGTTATACCCTACTATTTTCGACCGATAACCACGCAAAGCTTGAGGAGTTCTCTGAAAAAAATTGTTTTGACCGCGAGACACCTGGTCAATATCAGTTCTCTAGTTTTAAAAAAGGCAGTTGTAGATTGGTATTATACGATTCCGGAAAACTGGTAATACAAGGAAAACAATGTGAACATTATTATAATGAACTACTCGATTTTTTAGATGAAAAGGTATATTCTCACTATGGAAGTGATGAAGCTGGAAAGGGTGATCTGTTTGGTCCATTGGTAATATGTGCAGTCTATATGTCGGAAAAAGATTTTAAGACATTTCGATCACTTGGGTTTCAGGAATCTAAAAACACAAAAGGTGAAAAACTAAAAAAACAGGCAAAGCTTCTTAAAGAGACCTTATCTTATGAAACAGTGTTTATAACCCCTAAAAAATATAATGAACTCTATTTAAAGTTTAATAATCTAAATAAACTGATGAGATGGGCACATACAACGGCACTCAAAAATCTTCTAACAAAAGTGAACGATAAAAATTCTCCAGTTTACATAGATCAATTTGCCAAAAACATGAGATTCGATATTACTGATATTAACGAGGTCATTCAGGAAACAAAGGCAGAAAAACATCCTGCTGTAGCTGCAGCTTCACTTATTTGCAAAAGCGAGTTTATACTTTGGCTTGAAAAAAAATCAAAGGAACTCGGCATTAAACTACCAGCAGGTGCAAGTAATGTAAAAGGTGTCGCTTTTCAGATAGTTGAAAAATATGGAGTTGATACTCTAAAAGATTTAACAAAGAATCATTTCAAAACATACGGTGAGATAATAAATAAATGCAGGGGTTAGGATTTAGGATTTAGGGGTTAGGGTAGGATTTATTTTTCAAAAATCCGAAACTCCAAACTCACCACTCTCAATTCCTAACTTTATTTTAAAGCCACGCACTATCATGTTTTATAAATCTATTGATAAAACCAACCTATAAATGTAAGATTAATAAAGAAAAGTTTTAGAATTAAAAAATTTTATCTCTTAAATTATATATTCAATATTGATGATTATGAAGGATTGTGCATATAGATAAACGAAAGCTGACGAAGGACTAGCACCGCTAATTCGAGGAAGTTTGAATTGATATATATGTGCAAGACAATTAATAAGCAGATTGAATATATAATTTGAGAGATAACGGAGGTAATTAGATGGGAATTTTTGATGCGTTTACTGAAATATTAACAAATGATAACCCTATAAAAGAAGAAAAAAATCATGATTTAAGTATTGCTCTTGGTGTTCTTTTATGGATAGTAGCAGAAGAGGATGAAAAGTTTTTACCGGAAGAAGAAGAAAAGATTAGAGAGATACTTATAAAAAGACTTGATGTTAACGAGGATAACCTTGATGATCTTATTAAGACTATCCGTAAAGCTGCAAAAGATAGAATAGATATACATGATTTCACAAGAGAACTCAATACAAAATTCAATATGGAAGAAAAGATTAGAGTTATTGAGGATCTTTTCAGAGTTGCTTTTTCGGACGGTAATATGGACAATTATGAGCTTGAGACTATAAGGAAGATATCTCACCTGCTTACGATTCCACATAAAGATTTTATAAACTCAAAGATCAAGATCAGCAAAAGCAGCGAAAAGATTAAAAATAATTAAAAACAGGATTTATGATTAGGGTTAAACTTAATAACTGGTACTTGGGATAAAACTGGATTTTGGATTTTGGGAAGATCAAAACCAACCCAAACACCAAATTCCAAACCCCGCGAGTTTTATATTCCGGGTCCTGTCGCTGCGGTCTTTCCCAGAATCAAAAGTACAAATCAACTTTAGTGATTTGGGAGCCCTGACCTACACGCCACCCGGGATTATTATTTCAGCACATTAATAAATTTTATAAAATCGTTTAATATAATTTTTTTACTGTTCCCAGATTCTTGCTTCTACCCATTTCCCTTCACGCTTCACGCTTTACGTCTTTAGCTTCTTCTTCTTCACTGCTGGGAATAATACATTATTAAGGATTAGCCTGTAACCAGGTGAGTTTTTATATAAGGAAAGATCGGTAGGAGCTTCTCCTACTAGATGTGCATAATCTTCAGGATCATGTCCACCTAAAAATGTAAAAGTACCTTTTCCTCTTATACCATGAATATACTTTACTATATCTTTATCAGTATATCCAAGAACAAGGACATCCTCTTTAAGGGTCTTTTTCTTAAAAGCCGTTGTCTGGCCAAGAAAATCAGATATTATCCTTCTATGATCCTGTGTAAGTATTGTTGCCGTTCTATCAAATCTTGCTGAAAATTCAAACAATTTGAATGTCCTTATAGTATCAATAGCAGTTGACTTGACCTCTATATCAATATCCGAGAACTCATATATATAAGGATTTATATTAACAGTAAAATCCTTGAAAGCAAAACAGTTTGAATAATCGATCTTACTCTTATAATCAGGATCGATAGAAGAACCGTCTATTTCCGGAGCAACTATATCGGTATTGATTGCTGATAAAGCAATATCCAGAGTGTCCGTTGCAGCACACATAGCAAAAAGAAACCCTCCATCCTGAACATACTCACGGATCTTTAAGGCTACAGCTTTCTTTAATGAAGGTATATCTTTAAATCCCATTTTTATAGCTCTATTTTTTTCTACTTTAAACTTCTCGAGATACCAATCAGCATTCGAATAAGCGGCATAAAACTTTCCGAGCTGTCCGGTAAAATCTTCATGATGAAGATGAAGCCAATCATATTTTTTTAATGCTCCTGCAAGTATCTCCTCGTCGTATATCTTGTCATATGGTATATCTGCATATTCAAGCGCCAAGGTCACGGCATCATCCCATGGATTTGCAGTATCAGGAGTATAAACCGCGATCTTTGTGGCTTTTTCTATAAGCACTTTATCGGTATTACTTTCCTCCATGACACTTTTGATATTAGCCGCTTCCTTTGGAGAAATATCTTTTATCGAAACACCCATCTTATTAAATATTACAGATACACCTTGATCACCCTCTATTTGAAAAGAACCACCTCTGTAATTTAAAAGCCAGTTTACGGTATAACCATTCTCAACACATTTATATACAGCCCCATAAGCCTTAAGATGATCTTTCTGAGTATCATCCATAGGTATAAACCATGTCAGAGAATATACTGCAGTGTTCAAAATTAATATAAAGAAAATAATATATCTCATAATTTACCTCTTAGGACTTTTTCAAGCTTTTCCTTGTCTTTTATCTCTAAGCTAGTCTCGTATATGTCTAAAAGTTTCCAATTGGTCATTCCCTTAATATAATTCTCTATATCAATACCATCAAGCACCATACTTATAAAAACGAGTTCATCTCTAGGTATTCCCACCTGATTATACAAAGACATCACCTTTTTATAATCTTTTTTCTCAAAATAGATATAAGTAGCCAACGAGACAACGGTCTTGCATAAAGATGATATTTCCGCATCCATCTTTTGCTTTCGACTTACGTAATATATTCTATACAAAAGAAAAAGGTCGGTAACTTCCAGAATAATACTATTTCCAGTATTAATAGCAAATTTACCTGACCTAATACCAATAGTTGCTATCTGATCTAAGAGTCGTTTTTTCAGCTCGGATATGTCTTTATGTTTTTCTGTTAAAACTTTTATTCTTTCAACAGTTATAGTTCCTCGTTTCAAAAGTGTCTCCAATGATTTAAGAAAATATCTAAGAGGAATATCAACATCACTGAAATCCTTTAATCTTTTATCAGAGAAAAAATCACAGGCTTTTGAAAAGATCTCAAAATCATCTTTTTCATTAATATAATCCGAAAATTCAAGATAAGCATCGGTATCTTTTAAAAAGAAAGCTCTTACGGACGGAGTCGATTTTTTAAAGATCTCTTTTGCATCTTTTTTATCACCTGTAAGATAATATGAGAGTAATTTCAAATCCTCAGGCATAAGATCGGATATCTCGTGCTTAAGATAAGCTTCCGGCCATCTATGCGATGTCTTAATAACTGTTTTTATTTCACGCTGAATCTGATATTTATCCATTATTTTCTTGTTGTATAGAAAGATCAGTTCATCAAAAAACTTAGAAAACGACATACCGGATTTTAAAACATCAAGAAGTCTGACCCTTAAAGTCTTATCTTTATAATATTCCCGATTGCTTTTTATGATCCTAATAAACTTCTCATACATACCAAAATTAAGCAATATTCCTGCAGAACTCTCTATAAATCTCTTATCCCCAAGAAGTCTTCTATGTTCATCAATAAGATCATTTAGCTTTGATATAGCTCCTGTATCAAAATACAGTTTTGCAAGCCGGGAAAAGTCAAAACTCGTCTTTCCTTTTTCATATAGAAACTCAGCCGGTCTGATTGCAAGTGTTTTGTTTGTATTTTCAAGAAATCTTACTATTGAGGATACCTTTAGTGAATCCTGCTTTTTAATAAAATCTTCAATATATGCATTGGCTTCGTCTATATTATTCTTCATTATCTTATCTATAAATCTATATTCAAGCGTATGATCCCATTTCACTGCTCTTTCAGGAGATAGTTTCATCAACCTTGCAAGTATCATTATATCCTTTGTTCTATCATAATATGATACAAGGGTCTTTGCCATATTTGATCTATCATCTTTCGCTGTAAAAATATCCAATCTCTTACGGAGTCTGTTAATATCATCACTCATTTCATCAGCATAGACAATAGCGGTATCATAATCCTGTCTTGCAATAAGAATGTCAATGACTCTCTGTAAGATCGTATCATTCTTTATCTTTTCAAGATATTTTGAAAAATAAAAGATCGCTTTATCTTCTATACCAAGTTCATGGTAGCTGTTTCCTAATCCAAGTATCGCCTGATACAATATAGTATCATCTGCTTTAGCAAGAAGTATCTGCTTATACTCATCTATAGCATTTATATATTTTCCTGAATTATAGTAGATCATAGCCTCTTTAATACCAGCATTTGCAATAAAAGCTATGAATAAAAGAAGTATTATAATTGTCTTTCTCATAACGAATTAAGATACTCCTTTATTAAATTTTCAAGCATATCAGAAACTTCCGGGAACTCTTGTGGTAGCTTTATATTATCGTTGATTACTTCAAAATCTCCCGTATCTGTTTTCTCATAAGTTTCTTCAAATTCGTTTTTCTTCGCTTCCTCAGCTTTGTACTCTTTCTTTTTCATTTTTTCAGATATACCTGTCATGAGTTTTCTGAATTTTTTCTTTATCTCTTCCTGTTTGTTTTTAAGCTCTTCCTTGTTTAAATCTTTCTTTTTCATCGATCTCTCAATATCTGCCATCTGTTTTGCTATTTAATCAAGCTGATCAGAAAACTGATTCCCCATCATTCCTTCGATCTCTTTTCTTATTCTATTTTGCATAGATGCATAATATTCCATCAACCTATCAGACATTCCATGACCTGATAAAAGTTCCATCATCTCCTGGCCCATTCCCTGTTGCATCTTCTGTAGTCTTTCAATTCTTTCCATAAGTTCGGACATAGCGGTAGCTGAATCCATTGAATCTATTTTATGTAATGCTTTAGCAACCTCTATACCAATATTCATCATATGTCTTTGCGACATATACATATAGGAATCCACACCACGTCCTATCTCTTTTCCTACCTTATATGCTCTTTCCATAAAGCTTATTGTCTCATTAAAATTTCGATAATATGCTGATTCAAGAATGAAACTGTCTCTAACTATCTCCTCAAATATACCAAGCCCAATTGATACCGAATCCTTTATTTTCATAAAATCTTTTCCAGCATCTCTTGGAGATAATCCCCCTTTAAGATTCTTATCCAATTTATTAAGATCTTTTAATGTATCAAGGTTTATTTTAAAAAGAGCTTGGAGTTTATTCTTTATTTCCTGCTTTTCCTTTTCCTTTTTTTTATTTATCTTATTTTGCATATCATCTTTTATCTTTAGAAGATCTTCTACAATCGATATCTGAATCACTATTGAAGCTTGGATATCTTTAAAAATAAGAACTTTGGCACTTTCCATCTCACTCAATATTTTTGAAGTATCGGGATTTATATGCTCAGCTATCTCAGTAAAGTCATTTATTATCTGATCCTGATTTATCTTTAATCCTTTTAGCACAGAATATTCTTTGGTCTTGATGTTTTTCTGTGATTGAACTATATTTGCCTGCTGACTTTTTATTATCATATCAATATAATCAACAATAGCCTGCTGCTCAGCTTCTTCTCGAGCTTTTTTTATAAGATCAAGGGTTCTTTCCAGTTCCTTTTTGGTCTTTTCAAGATCTATACTACTGGAGAGTTTTTTGTATTCTTCATATTTAACTTTTTTTTCTTTGATCATCTTAGAAAAAGATTCTGTAGTGTTGATAAGAGAATCCTGAAGAAAATGATTCAGCTCTTCTCTTATCTTTTTAAGATTATCTATAATATCTCTGGACATATTCTCTTTTTCTGCTATTTCCTGTAGAGTCTTCAGTTTATCTTCTAATTTTTTCCCCTGTTTATACATATCCTGAAAATCATCTACTGTCTTTGATAAAAGATTCTCATCGGCTTTGGATATTTTATCCTTATACATCATGTTTTCAATAGCTTCTTTTTTTCCTTCAATAGTCTTTTTTCTTTGTTCCATAAGCCTTTGAATATCTTCAACACTCTGATTTGTGTTTTCTATAAGAGATTTTACCTTTGCAAATCGATCAATAAAAGTGAAATATATGATCTCAGAAGTCCCTTGGGAAAAATTATCCGATGCTGTTATATAAAACGAACCACTTGATGCTACTTTAAGCTGATAGTTTTGTATGACTTCGGTTATATTATCCTTATAATCTGCCAGCTTTATTTCTCTTGTATCCTGCCATTTCTCAATTACCACCAATGTTGAATCTAAAAGACCATAATCGTCTGAGATCATCGCTCTAATTTCTATTTTACCGTTTTTTATAGATATATTTCTTTCTTCAGGGGTCAATATTTTTATCTGTGGCACCTGATCCTTTTTGATTCTTATTCTAAAAATATCCGATTCAAAGATCTGTCCATATATATCCTCAGCTTTTATTTTAAAAACAGTATCCTCCACAGCCATAAATTTGATCATATTACCTTCAAGCTTGATATTTCCTTTTATAGTATCGATTCTTAAATTTTTGATCTCATGATTAAACATGAAAAGACAATTAATATCAGACACTTCAAGCACACTAAAATTAGAATCAAACATCTCAACTGAAGAAAGTCCGGTATAATCAGGATAATCTACTCTAAATACACTCTTTTCAAGTCTTAAAGGCATTATAACATTGATCTCATATGTATCACTTTTTCTTTTATCAACAGAAAATGAATATAATATATCACTATCTATCTTTAATAACTTTTTTTTAGTCCTGAACTTTTGTATAACATCTCCATCTCTTTTTATAAAAAGATCAACAGGTTTGTTACCTTTGTAATCCGTATATAGTTCTATATTTGAACCAAAAAACACTTTTGAGTCCTTAGGAAATACATCAAAACTCATTATGGAACCTTTTTCTCCATAAAAAACAGAAAGAGGAAAAAGTGATAAATATGTAAAAAAAGTTATAATGAAGAGGATTATTATATTTCTATAATGTATCTTAAGATCTATTTCTTTTATCCTATCAAGAACTCTTTGTTTTTCTTTTTCAATGAGTTCTGTTGAATATCCGAACCTTTTATCAACATCACTTAGAAAAAAAAGATTTACAAGTGAAATATCACTATCTATCATAGACTCAAATCTATTCAAAAACTCTTTAAGATCCATAATATTCTTTTTTCTTAATAAAAATATAATAAGTATTGGAGCACTTATATATATTGGGTTTAATCTTATCTCATATAAAAGAAAGAGATCTCTAAATATAAGATGTATCAATGATACAAACAGAAATAGCTCGATTATACTATAAGCAACATATTTTCTAAAAAGAACTATTATCTTTTTCATTAATCTTTACCCTCTGATCTTGTTGAACCCATTATAACTTTAAAAGAAAGTATTTGTCTAACGTTTAAAACATATCAACCGGGTCTACATCTATTTTTATATCTACACCTTTATAATTATTTTCCAGGATATTTCTAATCACTTTATAATATTTTTTCCTATTAGAGGATAACTTTAAAAGAATGTTAAATCTATGTCTTCCTTTTATATAAGAAATAGGAGCTTCAGCTGGTCCCAGGATATCTTTAGCTGGCAAAGACTCTTTAAGTATTCTCACTATCTCTCTTGATGAAGAAAAAAGATTTCTTTTATCTTTAGCTCTAAGTATCAACCTGACAAGTGATATAAAAGGAGGAAATCTCATTATCTTTCGACTCTCTATTTCCTTTTCATAAAAATACTGATAACTATGCCTTACAGCACTTTCAACAGCATAATGATCCGGTGCATAGGATTGTATTATTACCTTTCCCTCAATACCTCTGCCACTTCTTCCGGCAACCTGAATAAGAAGCTGCATAGTCCTTTCAGCGGATCTAAAATCAGGGAAATCCAGAATAAAATCTGCACAAAGCACTGAAGAAAGAGTTACATATGGGAAATCAAATCCTTTTCCTATCATCTGTGTACCAATAAGTATATCTATCTTTCGTTGTTTCATCTTTTCAAAAAAATCAAAATAAAAATCTTTTTTTGAACTGGTATCTTTATCAACCCTGAAAATATTCTTTTCAGGAAATAACTTAGAAAGTTCATCTTCGAGCTTTTCTGTACCTGAACCAATCAATTTAAGCTCAGGTTCACCACATTCTCCACATGCTTCAGGAAGTCTTTTGGTATAACCACAATAATGGCATAAAAGTCTATCAAGTTTTTTATGATAATTAAGTGAAATATTACAGTTTATACACCTTATGACCTCATTACAGGCCTGGCACATAACAAAAGATGAGTAGCCTCTTCTGTTAATAAAAATAAGCACCTGCTCACGCCTTTGTAAAGATTCATTTATACTATTGTATAATCTTCTTGATATGTTTTTTGAAACCTTATCGGTTTCTCCCATAGTCACAGTATTTACTTCCGGCATCTTTCTGTTATCAGCTCTTTTTTCAAGAGATAACAACTTGATTATATTCCGTCTTGCTTTGTAAAAGCTTTCCATTCGAGGAGTAGCCGATCCCATTACAAGTCTTACCTCTTCAAGTTCAACTCTCCAATTTGCTATCATCCTTGCATCATAACAAGGTGTATCCTGCTGTTTAAAAGTATTTTCGTGTTCCTCGTCAATTATTATCAGACCAAGATCCTGGGCAGGAAGAAAAACTGCTGATCTGGTACCTAAAAGTATTCTTACTTTACCATCTTTGAAAGCTTTAAAAGCATAGTTTCTCTCACCATTTGATAGCGAGGAATTAAAGACGCAAATATCTTCACCAAATCGATCACAGAATCTTTTTAATAACTGAGGAGTAAGAGATATCTCTGGAAGTAGAAAGAGTATTTGTTTTTTGTTTTTCAATACTTGTGAAATAAGTTCAAAATAAACTTCGGTCTTTCCTGAACCCGTAACTCCATGTAGTAAAAATATATTGTTATCAGATTCATTGAATTCACGCACACAGGATTCCTGTTCTTTATTAAGTAAAAAAGGAGTGTAAGGATTACTTGTCAATTTTTTCTTTTTTATCCTGACAGGCTTAAAAGCTCCTGCTACTGTAAAAAGAGCCTGACTATAAGATGATAGATAATAACGCCATATTCTTCTTGCGATCTCAAATTGAAACTCTGTTAATCTAAAATATTCTGGATAAAGCTTCTCAATATTCTTTATTTTCTCTGCATCTACGCCATCCGGAAGTTCTTTCTGAACATTTATGATAATGCCTTTTCGGTTTTTCTTTCCAAAAGGAACAATTACTCTATCACCTTTTTCAGGACGCATATCGGTCGAGAATGAGTATGTATATTTTTTATCAAAAGGAAGATTTATAAGAACCTGCGCATATTGCATTATTATTTTACATATACGACTTCATTTTTATTATTGACGACAACTATTTCACCTTCGGCGAGTATCTTGTCAAAGCCACCTTTTTTAAGTTTGTTTTTTTCAAGTCCGCTAGGTTTAAATACAACATAAGCATAAAGATATCTGTTGGTCTCGCCTTCTTTTCCAACAATCGGTTCTGTATAACATGTCTGGGCAATCTTTTCACCAACAGCTTCAGAGACTTCTATATTTTTAAGACCATCATACTTTTCCTCTAGATTTGTAAGAAGAAGTTCCCCAAGCCAATTTAAAGATTCTTTGTTTTTTTCTCTCCAACCACCAAAACGGTACTTTGACAATTCTTCTGTCATGCAAAGTGCAAGCGTATGATAGACTGGAAAATACTTTTCTATAAAATCATATTCTCTAATATACAGTTTCACTTTTATTATTACTGGTCTGACTGAGAGTTTTTTTCCTTCTTTTTCAAGATCTCTCATAACTTTTCTTTTTGCAAATTCATTTTCAAAATCACCAACTTTAGAAAGAAAATCACTCATATTTCTTTCAAAGTATTTTCTTAATTCCTTGTCATCGATCCTTGTATAAAAATATGCATAAAGAGCAAGTAAGGATTTTTCCGTAGTCTTCTCGGGCTGAAAAGCACCTTGTTTGAATAACTTTCTTGCACTATGGGATTTATAGTTTCCCCAATCTATTGAATCGATCTCTGAACAAAATACAGTAAAAGTTAAAAACAATATAAATAAAAGGAATAGGCTTTTTCTCATAAATTCACTCCCACGAAATATTTAAATCTAATAAATATTATCAAATTTAATTAGAAATTGGTAGTACTACACGTATACCGAAGAGACCATAATCAACTACAGGAGTTATATGACCCTTATGTTTTTTTACTACAATATACTTGGCAACAGAAAGGCCAAGCCCCGTTCCTTTATCTGGATCCTTTGTAGTAAAAAATGGTTCAAACATAAGTTTTTGCTCTTTTTCTGAAGGGATCGATCCATTATTCAATATCTCAACAACAATATTTTCAGCTGATCTGGTAGTCTTAATTATTATAGTAGGATCTGTATTTTCTTTATTATTAAGTTCCTGAGATGCATTTTTTATTATGTTTATAAACACTTGCTCAAGTTCACTCGGAAAACAATCTAATACAGTTGACTCTTTTGAATATATAGTCTTTATATTAATATTTCTAATATCGTATTTTCCTTCCAGATCATAATCTGAATCCGCTATCTTTAACATACTTTGAAGTATCTCTTTTATATCCATCCTAATCATCTTATGAGAATTAGTCCTTGAAAAATCAAGCATATTGCTAACTATATCAGAGGCTCTTTCTCCAGCATCCTTTATACTATTTAACATATAATCTATTTGCCTGTCTTTTAGATAACCTTTGAGTGCTTTAAGATCTATACCATATTTTTCAGCTGTCTTTTTGTTTGTTTCAATATCAGGATCTATTCTTCTTGAAATATTTTGAAGACTCTGAAGTATACCAGATAGAGGGTTGTTAAGTTCATGCGCTATACCAGCTGAAAGTTCCCCCATTGTAACCATCTTCTCATTCTGAACAAGTATCGATTCTATCTTTACCCTCTCGGTAATATCCGTGATCGTCCCTGTATAGGTCTGAACGGTTCCCTGTATATCATCAAGTTCACTACTTAGCTGTAAATAACCCCATTTGTCCGTCTTTTTAAAATATATTTCCTTCTCAGTTCTTTTTTCTTTTAAAAGTTCATAGACAAGTTCGATTTCCGAGAAAAGAATATCCTTTTTATCAATACCTGTTATTTCTGTAAATTTATTATTAAAGAACAACAGATTTCCTGTTATATCAGTTCTAAAGATCGCAACTGGAGATACGCTTGTAAGTTTTCTCCAAATAGTCTCTCTTTCTTTTATCTCTTTTGTTCTCGCTGCAACTTTTGTCTCAAGCTCTCTATAAAGATAGGAATTTTTTAAAATAAGGGAAAATAATTCCTGAAATTCATATAAAAGCTTTTTAATCTCTTCATATCGCTTTTTTTCATATGGATTTATTATGATCAACTCGCCTATTCTAAGATTTGAAGAAAATAACGGCAAAATAAGTACATCTCTTTTAAATACTTCATCATAAATGACCGCAGCATCATCGACTTGATGATTCTTCTTTGTAAAAGATAGTATATTTTCCCTTAATTTCTCCTTATTCAACCTTTCCGGTAGGATTTTAAGGATCTCACCGTTTTCTTTGTTTAAATATTTTCTACATTTTACCACCGCGACAATATCACAACCAATGAGTTCTTTGATCTGTTCGGTAAGATAATTTGAAAGATATCCAGGATCTTCTGAATGATTGAGTATATTTACAACTAGATCTTTCATCATAAATGCCAAAGCTACATTTTCATTTAACATTCCTTAACACCTTTACTCCGTTTTTAATTGAATCTTCCAGAAAAGAAAGATCTGAGTATTCAATGTCTACCTTCATATCGAAATATTCCCTTACTTCATCTATATATTTCGAATCATCCTCATAACAAGGAGTCTTTATGTAAACAAGTTTTGAATGCATATCATTTATCATCTCTTTTCCAAGTTCTCCCTTTAATCCAAGATGCTCCGAAAAAATCTCTTTCCATCTTTCTATCCATTCCGGCATAAAGATAAAAGCTCCCTCTTTTCTAAGCTTTCTATAACGATCTGTCCCAAGAATAATCTGTATACAGTTGATTCCGGGTGTTCTGTAAACGTATTTATCATCATCTACATCTATCATAAAAGCATGACATTCACCATAAACAATGATTATTTTTTTATTTTCATTTCTTAATTTTTCTATCTTTTTATCCAGAACTAAATTTAATTTCTGTGGATACATATGAAGACTTGAATCTAAAAACTGAAAAGGAATATCAATTCTTTTATTTTCAATAAGATATCTTATCTCTTTCTCAAAGATCCCACATGATAATCCGAATATATTCAAACCGTTTCCTCTAATACTTTTTTAAAAATCTTTAAGTTTTTTTCAGATGTCTTAGTAAGTATATCCGGACCAGAAGTCCCGGGAATAAACAGCTTATCTTTTTGAATTTTCTTTAAAAGATCTTTTAATTTGCCTTCAATATTTTCAGTAGTATATTTCCAAAGTGTAGGACCGTCGATATTTCCTATAAGTACTTTATCAGGTCCAACTTCTTCTCTTGCCAATATTGGATCATCCTCACTATCAAGTACAAAACCAGCGACATTTGATATGTCTTTTAAAATCGGAAGAAAATGAGACATCTTTGCACCACCATGATGTAGTATAACAGGAATAGGCGAATCTTTAAAAGCTTCTTCTAAAACAGGAAGCACTTTACTTCTGATTATTTTTATATTTACTATCCACGGATTTGAAAACACCATAGGAAGCACCGCAAAGGAAGCTCCTGCATCAGCCATTTGTTTTATATATTCTTTAAAAAATCTTGTTGTCTTCTCTATTGTCCTTTGATATATATCTTCCTCAAAAAGCAAACATTCAAGCCATTTTTCAAGCGAGCATATCAATATAGGAAGTTCCATAGGAGACAATAATATAGCAGCTACAGGTTTCTCACCATTAAGTTGATCCACCATTCCTTTACAACAATCCAGATTATATCTATGAACTTTATAATCCATTGGCTCTTTCAGTTCAAAATCATCCAGCTTTTTACAATCTGCGCAGGCAAAGCGTTTTACATTAGGTGTCCCATCATCAAGATAGATGACATCTCCTCCAAAAGACTCTGCCTCTCTTGCATAAGCAAAAGGTGTAAACATTACATCTGGATCTATTTTTTTTGCAATATTGATCTGACCTTCAATATAAAGGTCTTTATCTGAAAAATATTTTTCTGAATCTGCTCCAACATACTTTTTACCAAATAAAGAAAGTGTAAGTGAAAAAGGTCTTCTATCAATTGTGTTATTTGTCAAAAAAGCATTCATTCTTTCAGTGGAGTTCATCTGTTTCTCCTTTAACAGCTTTAACGAGTAGTGTCTCAAAAAGATTAGGTACTAATAAAGCATTATTTGCTGTACCATCTCCACCAACCTCATCGCAAAGAGAAGGTCTCACTTTAAATACAGCCCCACCAACCGCTAACATGATCTTTGAGCTTAAACCTCTTTTATCCAACTCTTCTCTAACCATCTTAATGTTTTTAGCTGTTGAGTACATCATGGCTGAGACGCCGATTATACGGGCTTTATTTTCAATAGCTTTATCAACAAAAACTGAAGGTTCTACATCGTTTCCTAAATCAATTATTTCCCAACCAGCTGATTCAAGAAATATCTTTATAAGTTTTCTTCCAAGAGAATGATAATCATCCATAATATTTCCAATAACAGCCGTCCCAACACAGTTTACATTTTCCACTTTTATCTCTGAAGCTATTTCAAACATAAAATCCTCTACGACTTTAGCTATAACATATGCCTGAGCAAGAGATAATTCTTCACCTTTTTCCCACATCTCACCGATTTTTTCCTGCACTGGTTCTATAAGTTCATTAAGTGCTTTTGCTGTGGTATTAGCCTTAGAATAAGCTCTTATTATGTTTAAACTTTTTTCTCTATCTGCGTTTAAAAAAGAATTTAAGAGTTGTTGAATTTTGCTTTCTATCATAAATTACCTCTTGTTTAGAATATAAGAAAATTATAACAGAAACTGAATAAATTAACTAATTTTTCGATAAAAAAAACCCGGGCAAAAAGCCCGGGCTACGCTCTTGGAAATCCGTTTTTAATGACTTAGGTTTACCACCATATTACTCTGAATCTGTTAGAGGATACCTTTCTTATTACAAAGTTTCCTCTAGTCAAAGCTCTTAGTGCTTCTCTGTCTTTTGAAGATATGGTTCCATTTCTTAGATCATCTCTAAGCTCTTCTGCTACCTTCTGACCAAGTGCACTTGAGTTGGATACTTTCTGATATCCAGAATATGTGCTGTTTGCCTGATAGCTTGATGACACCTGCGTATGACTTACATTAATATAAGTAGGGATAGGTTCATAACCAGGAGTCGGATTAGGATTATAAGATGATTCATTTTTTACAAATATTGATACATCAGTTCTGTAGTTATAGGTATTCCATTCTACTCTTAGGTAATTTACATACATCGCTCTATATAGTTCATGAGTATAATAATCTCCAGCATAGTAAGTCCTGTTTACATCAAGTTGATAATCTCTACCGTTAGTGTTCATTGTGATTCTGGTTATATATACATCGCCTTCTATTACTTTAAGTTTAAATTCTGAGATAGTCTTGTTTATATCTATATATTCAGTGTTTCCATTTACTCTTATAGATTTAAGGAAATCAAAACCATATTCATAATCATAGGAAGGAGTATTGTTGTTGTTATAATAATCGTCGTATTTAACGTAAATATTGTATATATAAGCTGGAGCTTCTCTTACAACAAGGAAAAGGTCTGTGTTAACAGTTCTGTTTACATCGAATTTAATAGTATCAGTGTTATATCCAAAGATTCCTTTAGTTCCCATTGTGTATCCGTCTACAACGAGTTTAAGTCTTGAGTCTCTGTTGTTATCTGAACATCTTACTTCTATATAATCTACTCTTCTTCCTCTATCGAATCTTATATGTACTTTATCTCCTTCATTGTACCATTTAGCACCAGTGTGATATTCATCATTTCTATTTGCAGCTCTTGAAAGTTCACCTTTAAGTTTGCTAACAAGGTTAACTGCTGAAGGATTCTGAGAAACTATTTCTTCGTACTGAGTAAATAGTGGAGGAAGTGAATCAAGATCATCATCCTCTCTTGCACATAAAATAGAAAGAACTACAATCTGTTCTTCAGTTGGCATGCTTTCAAAGATCTCATCTGCAGTCTGACCAGTTATTCCCTGAGTCTGCATGAAGTTATAGAAAAGATCCATCTCATCCGCGTTAACAAGAGTTGCAAGAAGCATGATTGCCATTAAGATCATGATAAGTTTTTTCATAGTGTTTCCTCCGTTTTTTTATCTTATTACTATTATTATCTGCAAAAACAGAGTATTAAACAAGTTACAGTGTGTTACATATTGGGTCTGGCTGATCCCGAAAATAAGCTCACAAAGCTCAGCCTGACCCATCGATACACGTAAAGCGTGATGCGAAATGGGGAAAAGCAGGGAGCAGAATAAACACTTAATGTGGAATGGGGAGTTTCGGACTTATTAAAATCCAACCTACCCTAACCCCTAATTCCTAAATCCTAATCCCTGGATTATTTTGTTATTTCAAAATAATCCAACAGATATTCTTTAAAATCTTTGTTATATAGTTCGTAGAAATCATCTACATCATCTATCACACCAACATGCCATAGAGCGTTTGTAAGTTTATCAAGAGATGATGCATTAATTTCTTCATATATAAGAGTGTTAAAGAACTCTCTTT
>PKTG01000072.1:0-15251 GCA_002869225.1 Candidatus Muiribacterium halophilum
AGGTTCTGAGCTTGCTCGAGGTGGTGGTGGAGCAAGGTGTATGACAATGCCAATCAGTAGAGAAACAGTGAAATAGTGAATGGAATAACGTCAAGCGTAATGCGTGAAGCGTGATGGGTGATGTGAACTAAGGCAGAAAAACTTTAAATCGTGGGGTTTGGAAATTGGTGATCCAGCTTTATCCAAAATCCCAGTTATTATATCCACCCCTAAATCCTAATTCCTGATTCTTAATAAAGGTCATAGGTTCTCAAAAAAAGATTTGACACGGAATAAGAATTTTAATATTATGTAATGCTTCATACCTCGTATAAGAGAATAACACAATAAGGGAGGAGAGTATGATGGCAACAATCAAAAAGGTATTTGTAGTTTTAATCTCACTATTTTTAGTCGGCGTATTATCAAACGCTGATGTATCAAAACAGGTTATTAGCGAAAGAGAACAATTCGCAGCTGAGGTAGTTTCATCAGATGAAGATTTTCTTATGGATTATATTGATTAACTTCCAGAAGACAGACTTATGTGGTTCTTTGAAAAGGCAATTGATATGGCTATAGAAGTTGCAAAAGATACTGTTAAGATAGAAAGTGATGATGAAGCATATCAGATGATCGTAGAAAAGATAAATGGTCAGGATGGTGTTAAGGCTAAAGTCGTAAAGATGGTAGAAGATTATCTTTACAGAGTTCCAGGAATGAGTTCAAGAAATTCAAGACTTGCTAGTGCAAAAATTGAAAATTTTGATCTAATCGGTGATTCTTTTATGAATCATCTTACAAAAATAGTGAATAATATAGATAAAGTGAAAGTACAGAAATCATTATTCTAAGAATTTGTTTGTTATAGTATTAACCGCCTTTTAAAGCGAAAAAAGATCTTCGTCCGCCAGCGAAGATCTTTTTTTTATAAAAAAAATTTCAATTAAAAAAATTTTCCACCGATAAAAAACATACCCTAGGATAACATTAGGAGGACGTATAGTTTTCTTAAATTTTTATCGAAAAGATCTGTAGTGGGGATGTAAAAAAATTAAAGAACCTTCTCAAAAAAAAAGAACCCTTTTACGGGTTCTTTTTACATTTATAGATATGAATGGATTATCTTCTTCTGTTATTTCTCTGATATCTTTTTTTCTGCTTGTTGTGACCACCCATACTTCTGTCTGATTTTTCAACGATTATGTATCTTCCATTTAACTTTGTGTTATTAAGATCTTTAATTGCTTCAACAGCTTTTTCCTGGTTAGAGAATTTTACAAAACCATAATTCTTTTCAGGTATCTTTGCTACTTCAACAAGTTCTCCGTATTTGCTGAAAAGATCTTTTAAATCATTACTGGTAGTTTCATAATCTAAGTTTCCTACATAAACTTTTGTGATCTGAATTTCCATTTCCTGTGTGTTTTCCATTTTATACCTCCTATAGATTTTTGAAATAAACAAATAAATAAAAAAATCATAATATTATTTTGGAATAATAGAATGTTAATAAATTCATATATAAGTTAACAAAGATTATTATATCGTGCAAGTTTAAAAAATTATTGTTATCTGATAGAATCTTTTTTATGAAAGAACTTAATATATTACATGCAACCAATGTGAAACTTGGAAAATATTTTCCGGAATTTGGTGTAAAAGGTAAAGATGTAAGAAAGATAATAAGAGAGATCTTTGTAACAATAATAAAGGATGAGATAAAAAACCGTAATATAGATTTGCTGATTATAACATCGAATCTTTTTGGCGTAAATATGTATTCCTCAGCGGATGCAACAGCTGCAATAGATCTTTTCTCTTAGATCGAGATACCAGTCCTAATTATGCCTGGAGAATTGGATGAATTTAATGAGATTTCGATTTATAACAAATTGGATTTTTCTGATAATGTATATGTTTTTAAAGATATAAGTTATATATACACACTCCCTGGACATGATGATGTTATGTTTTCCGTTTCAAAAGATCCATTATCCTTCAATCCAGGCATTAAAGTGGTTTTTAAAGAAAATGACTACGAATATGGATTTTATTCATCGACTGGAAAGTTTTCTGAGACAAACAATGCTGTTTTTACACCGTCTTTATCTATTTGTGAAGGTGAAGAGCATGTTATGCCAGGTTATACTTTTGTTCATCTTTTAACTGACGGTAATACAAAAGCTGAATTTATAAGAGATAATTCAATAAACAAAAATGATATTAAAATAATAGTCACAAAATTAAGAAAAAGAGATTTAGAAAACACGATTAGAGAACATAGTGGTAAATATTCAATTCTTAATATTGAACTTATTGGGAAAATAGACTCAATAGATGTTCTATCAGAAGTATATAAAGTATATGAGAGAAATAAGGAAGACTTTTTATTGTTAAAAATAATAGATAACACCATTCTTTCTGAAGAATATATACGTTCTTTACCAACACATCTTGAACCTGCTATTTTTGTTAATATGGTAAATGAAATGATGAAATCTAATCCTGAAAAAAAAGAACTATATAAAAATATATTAAAAAGAGGTATTTATTATTACAACACATAAACAAGTGGTAAATTTATGATAATAAAGTCTGTAAAAATACAAGATTATAGAAATTTAAAAGATTTTTATCTGGAATTTTCAGATGGATTCAATATGATCTGGGGTGTCAATGGTTCCGGTAAAAGTGCAGTCTATAATGCTATAGTTGAGACTATACTCTTTGATCTTTCTTTTTATAAGAAGAATTATCATAAGCTTTCTGAACCTTATATAATTAATCTGGAAGTTCAGGTAGATGATGGTATTTTAAAAATAACAAAAGATGCTAAAAACTCGGATTTTTATATGGTGGTAGAAGGTGTTAGATATAATAGGGAAAACGCCTATGATAAGTTTGTAGAGCTTACAAGTATAAGTATGAACAGAGAAGTTCTCAGACAACTGTTTATGCTTGATCAAAGAGAATGGATCTATAATTTTGAAAAATCTAAAAATATCAAAGGATTGGCTGATGTCATAAAAAATAACATGGCACCGGAGAATTTAAAATCAGATACTGATGTAATAAAAAGAGTTAGAAATCATAGAAAAAAACTCAATAAAACAATTAGAGAGATGAAGGAAAGAAAAGAAGATATCCAAAAAGAGATCGACGATATAAGAGGTTTTGTGATTGAAAGAGAGACAGCTCTTAATATGCTTCTTAAGTTGAGACTTGAATTTAGGGAAGTTCAGTCAGCTCTCGAGAACAAAGAGTTTGCCTATAGAGCTTATTCGGATTTTTCATCATTGCAGGAAGAGTTTACGACCTTATCAGATGATATTGTTGCTCTTCGTGAGAGAATGGAAAAGATCGAAAAGCTTGAAGATAAAAAGATATATATAGAAAATAAACTTGAAGGATATAAAAACTTTTCAATAGAACGTTTTGAAGAGATATCTAGAATATCAGCTTTGCTTGAGAACAAAAATCAGGAAATACTTTCAAATGATTATAAAAATGTAGTCTCAAATATTATTGTATATAGAAATATATCATTTGTAGTTGCTACTTTTGTAACTATTATATCTGTCGCTGGAGTATACTGGTCTATTAATTTTCTGTTTGGATTAATACTTTCAGGAATACTTGGATTTGTGACTTATTACTTTAAGATGAGAGCTCAGGAAGAGAAAAATACAGGACAGATGGAAGTTCAAAGAGAATTTTCACGAGAAGTACAAACACTTAATAATGATCTCAATAGGATGCTATCGATAATGGGAGTATCAACTGTTGAAGAGTTTAAAGAAAGATTCAGGTCGAGAGAGGATCTTGTAAATAATCTTGGAAAGATCAGAAATGAGTTGGATGTAATTTATGAAGAAAAAAATCAGCACGATCTTGAACAGGAATATTTCAGGTTGAGATCTGAAAAAAATATTCTTAAGAAAAAACTTTCAGGTGTGACTCAGGATGAAAAGGATAGAGAACAGGAAATAGAATTGATGGGTCAACAGATAGATGAACTGAAGAATAAAAGTGAAAAGCTTGAAAAGGATATAAATAACCTTGAACTAATAGTACAGAAAAACAAGTATGATTGTGAAAACCTTTCTCAGGCAGATGAAGAAATCGCATATATTGATGAGACGATACTTGACCTGGAGAAAAAGGTAAATGTATCAAACTTTGTAGAAGAATATATGAAAAAAGCTCATATGGAACTTATGGATAATGCAAACAGTATTCTTGACATAACAATTGATAAATACTTTATATATCTTACTGCATGGGAATATCATGATGTAAAAGTTGAATTCACTGAAGAAAACCACCTGAATTTTGAGATATTCTCTAAAACACTTGAGACTTTTATAACACATGACATGCTATCACAATCTAATTATGATCAACTGATGCTAGCATTTCGTCTTGCTCTCATAGAACTTATAGATGAAGAAGGAAAAATACCAATACTTATGGATGATATATTTTCCTATTTTGATGAAAGAAGGATAAAGAGTACAGGTGTATTATTTAATAATATCTCAGCGGGACGACAGGTGTTTTATTTCTCTGGAGACAAGGAAATAACAGAGCATTTTAGTGATAAAGGTGTACTTAAAATAAAAAAGATCTGAGTATACTAAAAAGGAGTAAATATGAAAACTCGTGTTGCTGAAATACTTCTTAACCTACAAGCAGTCATACTTAACTCGAAAGAACCTTTTACCTATGCATCTGGTATTAAAAGTCCTATTTATTGTGATAATCGTGTTATCATCTCTGACGTGAAATCAAGAGATGAGATAATTGATGCTTTTTGTGAACTGATAGAAGAAAAAAACATTAAATTTGATGTTGTGGCAGGTACTGCAACAGCAGGTATTCCTCACGCCGCCTGGATAGCTGATAGATTTAAGCTTCCTATGATATATGTGAGAAGCGGTAAAAAAGAGCATGGAAGAAAAAATCAGATCGAAGGCAGAATCCACTCAGAACAGAAAGTATTACTTGTTGAAGACCTTATAAGTACAGGTGGGTCTTCGCTTAGATGCGCTGAGGCGATCTCTGAAACAGGAGCCGAAGTGGTAGCTTGCGTTGCAATATTTTCCTATGAGATGAAAAAGGCGCAGGAAAGTTTTAATAATGCAAAAATTCCTTTATATACTCTGTCAGACTTTAATACTTTAATAGAATTTGCAAAGCAAAATAAATTAATAGAAGAATAAGAAGCCGGTATAATCTGTAGTTGGAATAAAGATCCTCAAAACTGGTACAGCGATACATTTTCCGAAAATAAATAAAAAAATTATTGCGGAGCAAAAAAACGGTAGACAAATAAAAATATTTCAATTATAATTTTTTAAGAGTTAAATAAAACAAGACTGAGGGTGTATTAATGAGAAGATTTCTTTGTTTATTTATAATAATAATTTCTATCTTTAGCGTTTTCGCAACATCTAATTTTATAAACGAACCTATTGCTTCGGTGGATAATGAACTTGCTTATCCTTTTGCAAGAGTGGAACTTTTACTTGATGCCTATCCGGCTTTTACAAAAGAAGAATTTCACGAAAAGAACAGACTATCCCATCCAACTCTTTTGGAATTGACCGGTGGTAATGCTGAACCAAGTTCAGGTTATTTTTTCCTTCATTACTCACCAAATTGGGATAAAGCTGATCCTGATAAGAATCCTGTACTTTTAATTCATGGAGCTGGAGATACAGCTTTCAGAGCATGGGCTCATCCTTTTAAATTTTATGTGAAACCTGGCGAAGAGATTCAGTATAAAGGTCTTGCACTTACACTTGCAGATAAGGGTTATAGTGTCTTTTCAATTACATTTGTTCATCCACATGGTGATAACTTCATGCAAAGTGAACAGATAGCTAATGCTATTTCCAGAATAAAGAAAGTTCTACATAGAGAAGGTGACCCTACATTTCAGGTGGATATAATAGCACATTCTAAGGGTGGAGTAGCAGCAAGAATGTATCTTTCTGATATTAGAGAAGAGTATAGTGAATATTCATGGCTTACACCATATAGAAAAGATGTAAGAAGATTCATGTCATTATCTACTCCTTTAAAAGGTGTAGACACCGCTTATAGATATTATGGTATGAACCTTTATATAGTGCAGGATGATACTGCAGCGCCAATGGGTGCAGACAAGTTGTTATATTATGGTATGTGGAGAGATTTTCAGGAACATAACGATATGTTCCCTGGTCAATATCAGCTTCTTCATGATTTTGTAAATGATAATGAGACTTCAATTCCTCTTTCAAATCTTTCGGCTACACCATTTGATATGAATTATTCAAGAAATGTACTTTATAACGGTGGAGTATCAGGTACTTTGGTTAGTTCTGGTATAAAATCCGGAATAAAAAAAGGAAAAGACCTTATTAATAAGTTGAATCAAAAAGGTATGGATCCTTCAGTAGAATTGGTAGTTGTTGCAGGTAATGATAATCTTATTAAGGATGATATTGAATATTTTGTAGACCTGTTTCCAATGGGTGAAGATATAGCTCCTTCGGATTCTCTTTTATTTGTTGAAAGTGCGACATATACAAAAGGGATTCTTAGAAGAGGTGCGAAGCTTATTGATAAGGTAGTAATCCCATATAATCATATGAATATCACATTTCATCATACAGCAAAGGATATACTTATCCATCTTCTTGAAGAATGATTAAGACATATGATCAAATCACTATAGTCATAAGGAAAGGAATCCAATATGAAAGTACCAAAAAACACTATTTTAATTAAAAAATATGAGAATAGACGTTTATATAATGTAAATGAAAAGAAATATATATCTTTGGAAAACGTTCGTGATATTATCAAAAGCGGGAAAGATATAAAAGTCGTTGAGAAGAAGACGGGCAAGGATATAACTAGAGTTATTCTTATGCAGGTATTAATGGATATGTCTCCTGAAAAATTAAACTCATTCCCAATTCAATTCTTGAAATTTCTTATAACATCACCAGCTCCACTTATAAATGATTATTTTAAAAACTTTTTTGGAAATCAAATGGAACTCTATATGAAAAACAGAGATAAATATCTTAGCTCTCTTAATTCTATGAAAACTAATTTTATGGGTTCAAATGATATGTTTAATAATCCGTTTTCATCTTTTTTTAAAAGTGTAAATACGTTCGGTTTTGATGATGTTGAAGATATTGAACCTGTTGATACATCTGAAGATGAACCGGAAGTAAATGATAAATCAGATGAAGATGGCGAAGATGAGATCGATGAAATAAAACAGATGATGGCTAAACTAGCTGAAAAGATGGATAAACTTGAAAAAAAGAAAAAGTAGACAGGAGAATTTATGAATAGTCTGATAATATATGCACATCCAAATCCAAAGAGTTTTAATCATGCTATATTAGAAAATCTTGAAAAAACCCTTCTTGATAAAGGAAATTCGATTAAAATAAGAGATCTTTATTCTCTTGGATTTAATCCTATTCTGGCAGCCAAAGATTTTGAGGAGTTTATTAAAGGAAATATTCCAGCGGATATAAAAATCGAACAGAATAACATCGATTGGGCTGATCACATTTTCTTTATTTTTCCTATATGGTGGTTTGGAATGCCTGCAATACTAAAAGGTTTTATTGATAGGGTGTTTTCTAATGGTTTTGCATACAAGTATACAGAAAAAGGACCTGTTGGATTATTAAATGATAAAGTTGCAACTATTATAAATACGACTGGTGGAAATAAAGAACAATACATTGAAAATAAGTTTAAGGAAGCTATTGATATCACAAATGATATCGGAAAACTAGCATTTTGTGGTATTAAAGTAATAGAACATAAATATTTTTATGGTGTACCAATGGTATCAGATGGAATAAGAAAAGAATATCTAGAAGAGATAAATGACATAAAAGTTTGAAATCAATTAAATAAATAAAGAGATAAAAAAAGAGCGGCCTTATAAATAAATAAGACCGCCTTTTTTATTACTGAGGGTTTATAAAGTCAGTCCGCCGTTGACTGACAAAACATGTCCTGTTATATAATTGGATTCTTCAGATGCAAGAAATACAAATGCATTTGCTATTTCTTCAGGTTTAGCTAGTCTACCTGCTGGAGTCTTAGCTCTTATCATATCAAGAACCTTTTCAGGGACTGTCTGCATCATATCTGTGTTTGTATAACCAGGAGCAACAACGTTAACCTGCACATTCTTTCTTGCAAGTTCCTTAGCCATACTTTTAGCCATACCTATGACACCTGCTTTTGAAGCAGCATAGTTAGCCTGTCCAACATTTCCATATTCACCAACAACTGATGAAGTGAAAAGTATTTTTCCGTGTCCTTTTTCTCTCATATGCTCGATGACTGATCTTGCTGAGTTATAACTTCCTCTTAGATTTACATCGATAACTGAGTCGAATTTTTCAATATCCATCTTATGTGACATTGAATCTCTTGTTATTCCAGCGTTTGCTACCATTATATCAACTTCACCAAGCTCTTTTATAACACTATCAACATTTTCAGATACTTCTTTGTTATCAGCTACATTTACTTTTTTAGACCATACATTCTCTGATACCTGTTTGAGTTCTTCAAGAGCTTTATCCATGACAGACTGATCTATATCAAAGATTATAACCTTTGCACCTTCTTCTAAAAATCTCTTAGCAGTTATTTTACCGATTCCTGATGCACCACCAGTTATTATCGCAACTTTATCTTTTAGTCTCATTTTTACACCTCTTTTCTTTGTAATTCTTTTATCCAGTTAAGCATTCCGCACCATGCGTGATTTGCTTTTCTGCCCATTATTACACCAATATGACCGGCATCTATCTCAATAAGTTTCTTATCTTCAGATCCAACCATATCATGTAATGCAAGTGCAGCTTGTTCAGGAACTATATTATCTTTTTTAGCTAATACACTTAAAACCGGAACATCCAGTTTTTTCAAATCTATCTTCTTATTTCCTATAGATAGTTTTCCTTTAGGAAGAAGATTATCCTGATAAAAACCTTTAATATATTCTCTGTAAGCTTCTTTTGGGAAAGGAATATTATCACTTAGCCATCTTTCAAGATGTATAAAAGTGTTGTTTCTTTTTTTATTTTTCCCATTCTGGTATAAAGATTTCATTTTCAAGTAGAATGCTGTTGGCTGAGCTATTGTGAAACCAGCCTGCATTATATCAGGATGAATATGACCAGTGCTATCGACTAGTTTATCAACATCAAGTTCTCTAGCCATTACAGATAAAGGATCTTTTCCAGAGAAATCATATGGAGCTGCAAGAGATAGGAAACCGTTTATCTTATCGGTATTTTCAGAAGCGTATATAGCTGATATAGTTGCTCCCATACAATAACCCATAAGAGTAAGTTTTTCTTCCTGCGAATCTTTAAGGACCTTATTAACAGCTCTCGAGATCCATTTAAAGATATAAGTATCAAGTCCAAGATGATCCTGAGCTTTACCCGGTATTCCCCAATCAAGCACATATACGTTAATTCCGTTTTCAGACATGAATTTTACAAAAGAAGTATCTTCCATAAGATCTAATATGTAATAACGGTTTATCAGCGAAGGTACAATCAGAAGGGGAGTGTTGTTCTCCGGCTTCTGATTATATCTTAATACCTTAAAAGGTCCTTCACTGTATATGACTTCTGAGGGAGTTGAATACAATGGCTGGTTGGTATCTTCTTGAGATTTGTTATCACATTGTGTGACCTCATTTGCTCTTCTTGTATTAAAATCATCCATATATTTTGCTAAATCGATCATACCTTCCACACATTCATCAAATTTATTTTGTAGATCACTTTCTTTTGTCATTGTATTCCTCTCTTGGTGTTTATTTTTTATGATTTTTAATTTTTTCTACCATTGTTTTTGAGATCTCATAAGCTTTTTCCCAGTTTTGTTTGTAAAGATCTGCTATTTCAGTGTTGTCAGTTGTAAAAGTCTCATAGTTTTTTGAAAGAAACTCAAGATTTTTGTTTACAGCCTGGAAATATTCGTTCATATTTTCTTTTGCGAAATCTTCAGTTCTTTTCATGTTAGTTTTAAATAGATCCATTGTGAAATCCCAATTTTTCTTTACCATTTCTACTAGTTCTTCATTTTCAAACATTTCAGTCATTTTTTTCATTTTCATTCTCCTTAGAATTTATTTGTTTTAAAAAATCTTCAACCATATCTGATTTGATCCTATTTAAAAGATCATGGTTTATATATACTGCTGTTTTCACTTTTTTGCCTTTGTTGTCTTTTTAGTAGTTGTTTTTTTAACTACTGTTTTTTTAGCTTCAGGAGCTTTAGTCTTCATATTATTTATTGCTTTTATGATCTCTTTCTGGTTATCCAAAGTCTCTTCAACCATTTCTGTAAGATCTGCTAGTTTGATTTCAAGATCCTGAACCTGCTGTGATATTCCTTCAACATCTTCTTTAGAAGAAACACCAAACATTTCAAAAAACTTCTCTCTGGATTCTCTGATATTTTTCTGAATCTCAAGAGCTGGTTCATAAGTTGTAAGGAAATTTTTCATAAATTCCTGACTTTTTACCATTTCGTCCATTGTATTTCCCATTTCTTTTTCCCAGGTATCAATCCATTCTTTCATTATGTTATCCATTTTATCCTCCAAAGATTATTTTCTGTTTCTTAGTTTTTCAGTCATTTTCTTAGCTATTTCTGAAGTCTTTTCAATATTTTCTTTATAAAGCTGAGCTATTTCTTCATTTTTTGTAAGAGCTTTTTCATAATTTTCAGAAATAAGTTCCATGTTTTTGTTTACTATGTCAAAATATTCATTCACTCTTTCTTTGATAATAGTGTTAGAATTTGTTGAATTTTCTTTTACTAGATTAAAAGCGAAATCCATATTCTTTTTACATAGTTCCATTACTTCCTCGTTGTTAAAAATAGTTCCTAGATTTTTCATTTGTAGCCTCCTGTATTTTAATTTGTTTTTTGTATTTGCTGCTTTGCAAAATATTGCGTTGCACAAATTAAGTATTACATATTCTTCGGAAGGCTGTCAAGAAAAAATTATTGCAATGCACAACAGAACCGGTGTACCGCGTTGCAAAATAGATTAAAGATGTCTCAGAAAAGACTTGGGATCATTAAGAAAATCGCGTGTCAGGTTAACATGTTCAATGTCATCAAAAAAAACTTTTTTAGGGGTTAGTTCATCAAATGAATAGATATTTGCTTCTGGAAATGCGAGTAAAATCGGAGAGTGAGTTGCGATAATAAACTGGCAACCGTTTTTTGATGCTTCTTTAATAATAGATATCAAAGTTAGCTGTCTGGATGGAGAAAGAGGTGCTTCCGGTTCATCAAGAATATAAATACCTGCTCTTGATATTCTTTCTGAGAAAAGATGTAAAAAGGCTTCACCATGAGACATATTATCCAGATTCCCTTTATATTTATTATTAAGTGCGTTTTTTTGTGCTAAAGTGGTTCCCATTGCAAGATCGCGACCGTATCCAGTTAAGGTCTCATCGTATTCTTTTGCTAGTTTATCAAAATCTTCCTGTTTTTCTTTTAACTTAATAGAAAAATTAAAAAAGTCTTCGGTACGCATGAAAAATCCATTTCTTACTTTTCTATTCCATACAAGTCTTAATTTATCTGATAATGGTCTTACATTATCTAGTGTATCATCATCAGAAAGAGAACTTCTGCCAATTACAGGTAAATCAAGATGGATTGATAATGCTTCAAGAAATGTGGATTTTCCACTGCCGTTTTCACCAACTAAAAGAGTGACATTTTTATTAACATCTAATGTCTTAAAACCTCTAATCGTATTAACAGAAAAGGGATACTCGTTGATGTCGGTATCGTTAAGGTCGATGGAGATCTGTCTTAAAGGGATATTCGAAAATTTCATGTTTTTATTATAAAACAAATAAAATGAAAGATAAAATCTTTTGTTTTATACAAAGCGGGTGGTTAATATACCATATTTTATATTGCGGGTATGTTCTGAAATGATTTAAATAAGATATAGGCATTATCTACTCCAGCTCTACTTACACTTCAACGCGAGAACATTTTGGGTAAGCGTTTCTGTGCAAGTTTCTCTGTATTAGCTAATATATCTTCTTATCTCTACTCTCATTCATTCATAATCACTTCGAATTAACATCCAGTTAATTCTTGTTATTTTCAAAAACGATAGCACATCGTGTGTAGGTGTTTTTGAAAATTTATTTCATTCATTTTTATATTAGTCATGGAAGAAACTTGAAAAAATAAAATTTTCTCAAGTTTGGGATGAAAAATTTGAAGAAGTAATTGATGAAAGGTATTATAAATACAAAGATTCATAATTAAAATAATAAAAAAGAGGAAAATATGGATAATAAAAAAACTTTCATCTTATTTTTTATCTTAATGTCTATTATATATATATATGCAACAGAAGAGGTAGATGTCAGTTATTTCAGAAATTATTTTTATCGTCTTAAACTACTTGGTGAAAGATATAAAATTGATGTTGAGAATCTTACTATTGGGGAGATAGAAGAAGAATTTGAAAAATTAATCGAACCCCCTGAGGAAAAACTTGTAGTTATACCTGAATTTAAAAATATGAAATACGGTAAGTATAAAGATAATCTAATAGATATCTGGACTCCTGAGGTATCAGGAAAGAAACCGGTTTTTGTTTATTTTCACGGCGGTTCTTTTATAACAGATGATAAAAAAGATCTTCCGAAAGATCTTTTGAAAAAATGTCTGGAGAACGGGATAATATTTGCTAGTGCTAATTACAGGACTGCTAATACAGCACCATATCCTGCAGCAATGTATGATGCTCTGACAGTAGTTAAATACCTTCGGAAAAACTCCGATTTCTATGAGATAGATGAAAAACGTATTGCAGTAGGTGGTAACTCATCAGGTGGAACTCTTGCATTATGGCTTGCTACACATGATGATGTCAGTCTGCCCGACTATCCTGGATCTATCGCAAATATTTCAGGCAAGATATGTGGAGCTTTATGTATAGATCCTATAACTTCTGTAGATCCATTTTTTATATCGAGAGTAATAAGCGAAAAAGGATTATTTATTCCTTTCTTTTTACCTTTTTATAATGTGATAAATAACAATGAACTTAGACAACAACAAATAAGATTAAAGATATCTGATGCTAATCCATACTCAAATATAAATAGAGGAGATTATCCTGTTTATATGGAATTTATAGGAGATGTAGAAAACGACTTTGATGGAAATAGTTTAACACAAGGTAAGATATTACATCATGCAAATCTGGGTGAGTATTTTTATAAAAAGTATAAAAAAGCAAATAATAAAATTTATTTTTATTATAAAGGAAATCCTGCTCCAAAAGATTCTAGGATCAATTTTATCAAAGAAGCTATTTGGGAGGCAGATAGATGAACAATATTATTTTTGGAGCTATTTATATTTTCTTTTCATTATTTTTTTTAGGTTTACTTGTTTATTTGTTATTTAAGAAAAGAACGTTTATCCGTGATCTTATGATAGGAATTTCGCTTCTGATGGTCTCAGCTGCTCTTTATAGTGCTCATTATACTTTCTTTCATGATTCACATTTTATTTTTGCATATCTTCTTGAACATCTTTCTTTTATGCCTGTATCTGCTTTTATTATGACAGCAGTTGTTGGTCAGATATTAAAGACAAGGGATAAAAAGAAGAAAAAAGATAAGATGTCAGTATTAATATCAGCTTTTTATTCCCGTTCAGGTAATGATCTATTAAAGATGATAAGTAAAATGAACAATAATTCTAAGGATGTTGCTGATGTTTTTTTACCTGAAAATATGAAGCAGTTAAAAGCGGAAGTAATAATAAATAAGATAAAATCTGCAGGAATAGAACTTGATATAAACGAAAGTAATTTGAATCTGTTAAAAGAAAGGTTAAATCAGGATATAGATTTTTACTTCAATGTGATTCAGGATGAGAATCTTTTAGAACATGAAGCATTTACAGATATTATATGGGCAGCTATACATCTTCAACAGGAATTAACAAAAAGAGATTCTCTAAAAGAGCTATACGATAAAGACAAAGAACATCTGATTGGAGACATTGAAAGATTATATAACAATCTTATTTCTGTTTGGCCAACATATCTTTTACATTTGAAAAAAGATTATCCGTTCCTATATTCTTTAGTTATTAGAGACAATCCATTTTTATTGAAAAGTGAGGTTTATATTAAATGAAGGCTAACGGAATAATCTTTAAAAAGACATCCGACCTTATTCTGATAACCGATTTTTATACGAAAAGACTTGGATTTTCTGTTTGGCTAAAACAACCAGGCTGTACTATCTTTAAAAAAGGTAATATGCTTTTAGGTTTTTGTGAAAGAGAACCAGCTGAGACAGATGGTATGATAACCTTGTTTTTCGAAAAAAGAGAACAGGTAGATAAGGTTTATCAGGAGTTTAAGGATATTGCCATTGAACCACCCTCTTTTAACGAAACTTATAAAATATATCAGTTTTTTGCAAAAGATCCGGAAAGCAGAATGCTTGAATTTCAGTGGTTCGAGACTACTCCGGAGTTATAATGCTTGAAAGAGATATTAAGGATATACTTTCGACATCTGGTACTTTAAAAGAAGAACAGTTTACTCCTGATTTAAAACAAAAAATAAAAGATATGGTAAAAGAATCAATTTTTTGTTCTCTTTATAGACATACTCACTTTTTAAACCATTGTACTGAAGATGTTTTTAAAGTAAAAAAAGGTGTATTTGTTACGTTATATAAAGATGGTCATGTGCGAGGTTGTTATGGTTACATCAGACCACATTATTATCTTGCAAGTGGTGTATCTATAATGGCAAAGGGTGCTGGCGAATCTTTTCCCTGGATAGGGTTTGTAAATGAAGAAGAACTTAAAAACTTAGAAGTCGAAGTTTCTATTGTTGATAAAGTTAGAAAAATTGAATCCTATGAAGAACTCGAACCTGATGTCGATGGTCTTCATGTAGAGACTGTTATAAAACAACACGATTTTCTGCCAAGAATGTGGAAAAGGTACTGGGATAAAAAATACTTTTTTTCAAACAATATGGTAAAAGCCAAACTTGAGGCAAAAGACCTTGACGAAAAAGAATTCATAGCTTTAGCATTCACAACCATCAAGATTAAATAAACTGTAAGGTTTTAATTTGTGTTTTTCTTTGTTAAAATACATTCATAATAATGTTAAAAAGCGAGGGGAAA
>PKTG01000072.1:15282-16070 GCA_002869225.1 Candidatus Muiribacterium halophilum
ATCCATTGATTGGTCCAGGTTTAGATAAAGACCCTGTAGGTGGTTTTAGAGGTTATCTGTATTATGAAGATGAATCATCTGTAAATTCTGCTCCATCTTTAATAAATTTGAGTAATTTTACCTTACATACAGTTGAGATGGGAAATGGTGTATGGCCTGAAGCTGAAATAACTCAAGATGGACTTTTATGTGTAAATATAATTTCTTCAAATGATATGTATAGAACTAGTCCGAGAAAAGCTGTTTTTGTGAGGGATGCATATTCTTTTGATTCAACAGAGTGTACATATATTCCACTTACAAATAATCAGACAAATGAAGATTTCACTATAGTTATTCCTAAAAAATCTGTTTTATCCAGAGGTAAATACTGTCTTTTAGATAAGATAATAATAAAAAGGGATTCAAATGGTAAATATAGTTATAAAGTACAGGATAAAGTTGGAAACAATCTAATATCTAATAATGGTGAGTATATACCTTCAAGTGAAGAACTTGAAGCAGATGAACTTTCTGAGATAATGATAAGACAACCAGAGCTTACAAATTATTTTGTTGAAAACACAAAAATAGCTGAAGAATCAATTTGGGATGATGTTACTCCTTCGCAGGATCAGATAGTTTTAGCAGATATATCAGGAAAGACCTTTGCAAAAGATTTAACAACAACAAAAAGTCTAATAACTTTCAATACGGATGGAAGTTATTCTGAAAATTACATAATAAATTCCGGCTCATCTATTTATTTTATAGAAGGAACATATGAGGTTAATAACGGAATAATTACT
>PKTG01000034.1 GCA_002869225.1 Candidatus Muiribacterium halophilum
GCCGTTTTTACTATCATCTCCACCTGTGGTCTCGTCATAAGATTTCTAACGTCTTTCTTACTTCTATCAAAGATGATCTCACCTTTCATACCGGGAGATGCTATTCTAAAGAGTTCATACAATAAAGCCTGAGGGTTAAATGTATATTCAAGCATATTCTCGCCTAGAAAAGTCATTACACTATCTTTTTCTATATCAAATAAAATATTATCAGTTATAAACTTTTTGACCCTCAGATTTCCATTAAAAAAATCCATCTCAACTTCTGGATTGAAAGAAAAATCCTTAAACATATGTTCACATTTTTTACAGTGATATACCTCACCGTTTTTCTCTACTTTCTTAGAATAGCAAATATTACAATTTAAATTTGTTTTTTTATCTTCAATCATATAAAAGGACCTCTTTCATATTTTTTACTGTCTTTTCTCCTCCAAGTATTATGGAATCATCAAAAAGATCCCATTCCCGTGAGTTAAAAGAATCAACAACAGCTCCTGCTTCTTTTGCTATTATTGCCGCTGCAGCATAATCCCACGGTTTTAATTTGAGTTCCCAGAATCCATCCAATCTTCCGCAGGCAACATAACACATATCTATTGCAGCAGCTCCCATTCTTCTTATTCCTTGTATTTTCTTCAACATCCTTGAAAAATTATCAATATTATTTCTTTTAGAAATATGTTTATCATATGGAAAACCGGTTGCAAAAACTGATCTTTTAAGATTTTCCTGATTTGAGACTTCGATTTTTTTATCGTTAAGAAAAGCTCCTTTGCCTCTTTCAGCAAAAAAAAGTTCATCAAGTACCGGAATATAAACAACTCCAGCTATCGATTCTTTACCGTTGTATATTCCAATAGATGAACAAAACATTGGCAATCTATGCGCATAATTTACAGTACCGTCAATCGGATCTATAAAAGCGGTCATCTTATCTGTATCTTCCTGAAGATCATCCTCTTCAGCAAAAATATTAATATTATCAAATTCAGTTCTTAGTCTTTTTACAATATATTCCTGTACTTTTTTATCATATTCCGTAACAGGATCGACTTCACCTTTATAAAATGTGTTAAAATTCCCATTGTAACCTTCTAAAGCTATTTTTCCTGCTTCTATTGCAATATCACATAATATTTTTTTCATGATCAGTTCTCTTTTAAATCATCCTTTTTATTTTTCAACTTAAATAGATCAGACATCTTCTTCATACCTTTTTTAGAGGCCTTGCCTGCACTTCTTTTAATTGAACTGATTACTTTTCCTCCAGTATTTCCAACGACTTTAAATAAAAGAAAGGCTGCACGAGATATTGCTTTTTTCTTAAGTTTTCCTTCATCCTCCGGGGAAAAAGGATATAACAGTTCAGATGTGATCATACCGACTCTCAATGTCAGAAAAGCGTTTGAAGCTCCATCAAGCATAGATGTTACTATTGTTAATATAACAGCAGTTAAACGTGGTGAGATCGCTCCAATAGCTATTGATGCAAGAAGTTCCTCAAAAACAGGTTCCAGATATTCCTCAAGATCTATATCCTCAATGGTCTTTGCAAGAAATGCACTCACCGCAACATTGTAATATAACCGAAAAATACACCTTATACTTACTCTACCGGCATATATTCGAGTTATTCTGTAAACAAGTATCATCTGTTGCCAAAGCACTATAAGAGAATCGAGTTTTCCGTTTTGAGATATAGCTGTTGACAAAAAGACAAGCTCAGACATTCTAATACTTTCTTCTTCAGCAGCTTTTTTTAGTATAAGACAAGCTTTTCTTACATCATCTTCAGTCTCTATTTGAATATTTTCATTTTTTAAAATAGGATTTTTTTTAAGATGTTTAATTAATTTACTTAGATTTTTTTCGTTTTCACTATCTTTTCCAGGATAATATACTGGAAGCTTTCTAAAGGAAAAAAAAGAATAAAATGGAGCAAGCAACAAGATCACTGAAAGAGACAATAGCCCATTAAAGAAATATCTTCCAGAACCTGGATATAATCCTTCCATATTAGAAGAAAATCCAACGATATTATTGAACAATATAAGGATCAAAAAAACGAATATCAGTGTTGCAGGTAAGATTATAAGGCTTTTAATCCATTTATTCATAGACTAAGTATAATAAAAAAAGCGATAATAGTCGAATTACAAGTCGTGAGTCTATAGCCAAAATTTCAGAAATTAAAAAGCAGCGAGGTCACCCCCACTGCTTATATTTGTTTTTAGTTTGAAAATATTTTTTCACGCATTACGCATTACGCATTACGCTTTACGTGTTACCTGTTTCACTGCTCTAGAATCATCTGAAGTCTATATAAAGCTTCCTCAGTATTTCCTGCTTTAATAAGTCTCATTATTCTATAAATATTTTCTTTTTCTACCTTCACAACCTCGCTTTGAGTCTCTTCTTCAGGCTTTATCTTTTCAAGAAGGTCAAGAAGCTGTGCTTCTTTTTCAGTTATTGTCGGTTTAAAATCATCATAATATTTATTATAAAGTTCCATCCATTTTTCAAAACCAAGTTCATTTCCAGATGGACAAGCTCTTATAGCAAAATCAAGAAATTCTTTTTCTGAATCATTTACAACAGGAAGCGCATCATCGAACATAACATCAAACTCTTTCAAAAAATATGTATAAGAACTTTCTGAACCTTGTTTTCCGGGAATTGCTTTCAAAAAAAGTTTTAATGAATATCTTTCATTTTCATTCATAATCGGTTTTATATCTTTTATAAGAGAAAAATATTCTCTAAGAAAGATTATAAAATATTGACCAGATTCATCATAAGTAGGTTTTATCTTGAGAATTCTTTCAAGTTCTTCTTTTTCGCCTTCGTTAAAAATAGGTTCAGCATCCTGAAACTCAGGTAAAAACATTTCGTTAAACCATGAATCCCAACCCATTCTATTTGATATGGAAGATTCAAGTTCTTCTAAAGTATTATCCCATGTCTGTAAATCAGTTGCTTTCATATCTTCATCTTTAAGCACATTCAAAAATCTGTTTACCTGTGAATTCGTTTCCTGACAATAAACTGTCATCATAAAAACACTTACAAAAACTATGATTAATAATCTTTTCAATATCCACCTCCGTTTTTTAGCAAAAGACCAGAGCAATAAAACTCTGGTCTTTATTTTTTTATTTTATTAATTTATCTTGTGTATGTAAATATACTTCTAACGACCGGATAATAAGATCTTATAGTAGGTCTTTTTCTAACTTCTCTTGCACTTGAAGAGTTATCAACACCCCACCACTGATTATATACATCCTTATTAGTTATAACACCAACATGTCTTGCTCTTTCACTTCTTGTATGAGCCCAGAAAACAACATCGCCTGGAGTAAACTGGCTCTGACTAGGATAATTAGTTCTATCATATCCTCTTGCCTGAAGTTTTTGTTCTAAAGTTGGACAGTATAGTTCCTGTTCATTAAAGGTTCCTGCGTGTTGTAATATAGCACTTACAACAGCAGAACAGGCAAGATTTCCCCATTCTGTAGTCGCGGTATAACAAAGTATTCCATGTATTCTTCCGCTCTGGCCTACAGCAGCATTTGCTGATTGTATTATTCTCGAAAGTCCTGCACCACTAGGTCTGGTTGCAGGAGTTGAGTCAGCAGTAGTTGTTGTGGCATCTGCACTTGTTGTTGTGCCCGGACATGTACTTCCATTACATAGTGAAGTCGCATTACTTACAGCTGGAAGCCCGCTAAAGAACTGTGATAATCCAGATGCAGGATTTTCAGTATCCATTGCGATCTCGGATATTATCTGAATAATAAGGTTGGCAAGTTGAAGAAATCCCTGTATTTTCTGAAGAAAATCTCCACCACCTGCACCTGGTTCTCTACCGTTATTATCTAAAGTCCCTTCATTTCTTGAAAGTTGCTGCTCAAGAATATCAAGCATTAGGTTCATATGATTCTTTTTAGCTTCATTCATTGCACGAGGCATCTCTCTGTTCATTCGTCTCATATAATATATTACGTCAGAAATAGGATGTCCATCTTCATCGACTTTAGGATCATCTTTACCAATGCTTGTAAGAGGAATAATCCTTTTCTGAACAATATCCATATTTTCATCGAGATTATCATCAGCTCTTAGATTTGTTGTCGCTTCCTGCACTATATCATCGGCCTCGTTCATCTGGTTGATAGTCTCAAGTCCGTTTCCAAATGCATCAAACAGTCTGTTAATAGCACCATTTGCACCATCATCTTCACCAGTATGTTTTCTTGCATCCTGCACTATAGGAGCAATAAATCTTGCAGTATAACCTTTTGATTTAAGAGCTACAAATTCAGCGATCGAATCAAGAGTCGCTCTATCTCCAGCTCTGAGACCGGTTCTTAGCTGTTCATCAATTGTATCTATACTCTGCTTAAGATTTGAATAGTTGTCATTAGGTCTGATCCTAAGCTGCTGAGAAGCTGAAAGGTTTCTCATTACATTCTCAAGCTGTCTTGATATGGTATTCATCTCAAAACTTTTATCAATTCTCTGCTCGATTATTTTATGAACAGGATTTTCTGCACCTTCTGGAGTAAGCGAGATGTTTCTTTTGATATCGTTTATTACATCCTCACCAAGATATTGATTACTATCAAGATATTCACTCACCTTCTCAAACTTATTGTTCGCATTAATACCCGAAATATTCTGTCTGAGAACATCGGCTACATCACTTGTTTTCGCCTTTTTAACAGGCTGATTCCCACCAAAACTCATACTTCCAGAATAAGAGTCTGAGTACGAAGTGATCAAAAAGAGCATTATTATTAAAATAGCAAATAGTCTTTTCATATAATCGCCTCCAATCACAAATTTTATTTAATTCTATTTTAATTATAATACAACTATATACATATAGCTATATCTTTTTGATTTATGTATCGTAAAGCGTAAAGCGTGATGCGTAATCCGAAGTATTTGAACATTCTACCCTTTACGCTTTAAGTTTGATATTTAATGCTATAACATCCTAACGCTACAAACTTCCTAACGTTCTATAAATCACATCATAAAGTTCTCTTTGATGTCTATAAAATTGAGGATCATCCTTCGACAGATTTGCTCCGGATGTGATTATCGCAAACCCGATACCTTTTTCAGAAGAAAAGTAAAGATCAGAAGTTATGCCAAAACTACTTCCGCTATGACCCATTAGCTCTATATTAGGAAAGATGTTTGAGGTCATCACCATTCCAGGAAGTTGATATAATCCTTTGACAGATGTCTTTATGAAATTTCTTTTTAAAAATTCAATATCCTTATGCAGAAAAAGTCTTTCACCTCTTAATATGAGTTTTAAAGAATTCTCAAGACCATCAAGGTTGATTCTCAAACCGCTCTGAGGAGATAGAGGAAGCGCATTTTCTCCGATTTTGTAGTCTGTTTTCAAACCCTCTAAGGAATCTTTTTTTTGAACATTATCTACCTCTGGAAAATGAAAATGATTAAAAAGGCTATAACCGGTACCGATCTTATCAGCGGGAATATTTTCAGGAAGAAAATCACCGCTTCCATCAAAATCAAGCACATATTTCTTCATAAGACGATCAAATCTTATACCCGTTATTTTCTCAGCTATTGTCCCTAAGATTATATATCCAAGGTTTGAATAATTATGTTTTTTACCGGGAGGATAATATTTAAGGAAGATATTATCACTATATATTCTTCCATCTCTACAGAGAAAATCTTTCAATGTATAATCTTTTGAAAATGTCTTTTTTATAAACTCTACATAATCACCGTTTGTCTCGTTTATAGAAGCTGTATGCATGAGAAGTTCGAGTACAGTTATTTCTTTTTCAGGGAAAAAGGGAGTTCTTATTTTAAGATCCAGATATTTTTCGATATTTGAGTCAAAGTCTATCTTCCCCTCACTTTTAAGTTTATATAAAAGAGATGCTGTATATAACTTGGATAATGAAGCTACTCTGAAATAAGTCTCATCATTAGTTTTGATCTTTGTCTCAAGATTCTGATAACCAAAATTATTTTTATAAACAGTATTATCTTTTGTTACTGCAACTACTGATAAAGAGACCATATCGTATTTTTTAAAAATATTTTGAAACTGCTTATCTATTGATTTATTTGGTGTTTGAGAGAATACATTGATTGTTAGAAAATTTAGAAAAATACAAAAAATTAAAAAAATACAAACTTGGGATTTGGTGTTTGGGATTTGGTGTTTGGGTCGGTTATTATTTTCCAAAAATCCAAAATCCAGTTTTATCAAAAAATCCATTTATTCCTGCTTTCTATTTTCTGCTTAATATAGCGATATTTTGATATAAAATTTTCATTAATGATTCTTCTCTTCACACTTTACCCATTACACTTTACGTTTCAACCATTCACCACTCACTTCTCACTATTCATCAGAAACTCGTTCAGCTCTTTTAAAAAGATATCTATCTGCTCATCATCCATCTCATGTCTTTTAAGAAGTGTTTCAAGGTCTTCCCAGGACACTTCTCCACATCTTATGTACCTTACACCTTTTTTAAAAAAGAAATTTCCTGATTCTGGAAAATCATTAATAATATCATCAACAGAAGTCTTTCTTATTATCACCGTTTTGCCTCACTTCTAACAGTTCCCTGTTTACCTTTTCCTGATTTTACCCGTTTCGCTTTACGTCTTACTCTTCACGAAAAGTTTTACTATTTACTTATACTCAATAGTCCTGTGTACTTCGTTAATAATCGTCTTATTAGGAGCTTCAATATGTTCTACTTTGAGTTCTCCACTTCCTGAACTATCAATAAATACCAGATCGAGATTCGTATCCATATCAAGATCCGCAATAGAATAGAATTTTGCAGTAGGTGCATTGTTAAGCAAGCCTAATGAAATACTATCATCAACAATATTTCCTTTTAGATCATAGACTTTCAGTTTATGTTCAGTCTGATCCAGTGCAACTACGATTATTTCAGGCTTACCATCACCATCTGTATCAAGAAGGACTGGATTACCAACTATCTTTCTTATCTTATTTCCGCCACTATCTAACATCTCACCACTACCTGCCTGCACAGGCCAGGGACTAACATCCTTACCTTTAAGGTCTTTAACAAATATCTTACCATCCACAGAAGTTATTATGACCTCTTTCGTACCGTCATTATCAAAATCATAGACCTCAGGAATATCACGACATTTCTGATTCACACGGATCTCTCCGATCTTGTTCCCTTTATAATCAAATACAAAGAAATACTGATAACTAGTAAAACCCGAACTGACTATGATCTCTTTATATCGATTCCCGTTTATATCCTTAACCGCAAAATCATAAAAACTATCACTTGGATTTCTAGGTAGCTTCTTAGGAAAACCTTTTAGCGGGGAGAACGTACTGTCAAGAACCTCTAAAAGACCGTCGTTTGTATGATATATAAGTTCTTTTTCACCATCAACGTTTATATCTTCTATAACCGCATTAGATGATATTCCTGATGTATAACTCTTTGACCACACTTCATTCCCTGAATAATCAAGCACCGACATCTCTCCACCGTCTGCACCAGCTCCAGGTTTCATCAAAGACACATATATCTGCTCGGTCTCATAGTCTGCAATTGGAGCTTTTAAATATTGAAAATTGTATTCTTTTTCCCAATTAAAATCTCCGGTAGTAGTATATGAAAATATCTTACATTTACTTGTTCCATCTTTATTACCACCAAATAATAAATACTTTTTCTCAGCATCAACATAATAATTTATATTATTCAGAACCGTTCCTTCCGGAATAATGAGCTGTTTTATCTCATCGTTAAACTCTTCTCCGTTTAACTCGATAAAATTTATTCTCTTTGAGGCACCTGTAGGATCTACAACAGATATTATTATCTCGTTCACTCCATCATCATCCATATCAAATATCATAGGTGTACATGTAGGTATTCCTACTTCAAGTGTGTTAGAAGCAAAGACAATAGTAATGTTTAATAACAATAATAGTAAAAAAATAATATTCTTTTTCATTTCAGGAAGTCTAACCTCCTTATCTCAAAGATAGATTCTGTCTCTATTTCTGTAGGGAATTTTCTTGATCTAGATCTTACTTTTATTTTTAAATAGTCTTTTTTTCCTCTTTGAGCACCTTTTTCCCATACAGGAAGTGTTTCAGGGTCTTCACCTTCATCAGCTTCAAAATAAGAAGATATCTCTTCTATATATATATCACCGTTTTCTCTTTCAAGTTCTATTGGAAACTCCATCTCTCTGTAAAAAAAATAGTTTCCATCCATATAGTTTTCATAAACTATCTTTTTAGCATAATCAATACCCGATTCGCATAGATTCTGTGCATTTGTGATTCCCATCTCTCTTGTTATGTTTTTTCCTGTATTTGAGACTCTACTAAAAAAGAATCCAGCAAGCATAAAAATAACTATCATAAAAAAAACTACATAATAAAAAATAAAACCATACTTATTCAAACGATACATCTACATTCCTCTTATCTATTTCGAATCTAAAATCTATTGGTACTTCATATTCGTTTTTTGTTCTTTCGGTTAGTATCTTTATTGTTCCTGTAAGGGTAAAAGAATTTTCTGTGTATTTAAAAATACCCTCATTAAAGTTAGAACTTACTGTATAATCTTTCCCATCTCTTATTCTTATGATGTTTTTATCTTCAATCTTATAGATGATCTCTTTTTCAACTCCATCTGGAAAAGAAAAATCTATCATCTTTATTTGAGAATATCCTTTACCGTTTTTTCCTGAGAATTCTATCCTTGCTTTTTCAGCAGGAACATAACCTTCTTTTTTCAAAGAATATCTGCATTGTAGTATATTTAAATATATTGATATGTTCTTCCATATCATAAACTTCTCAAATTCAGCTGCGTTTATGCTTTCTCCATCTTTAATGTTGTATATGTTCTGAAAGAAACTATTCGATACAAGAATAAGGATTATAAAAGCTAACGAAACGACAACCATAAGTTCAACTGCGGTAAAGGCATTTCTTCTAATAGACTTCACGATATACTCCTTTTCGAAGTATGATTGTTGTCTCGCCTTTGTTTACATTCAAATATTTCATCTCAAGATAAATCATGACAACATTTTCATCGTTTTTTTCAAGTGTTACCTTTATCTTTCCATCATTCTTATCAAGAAAGTCATCGTTAAAGAAAACATCTTCCTGTCCACTTGAGGAAAAGACAATATCAGTATCAGCATGTTCACTTGCAAAAGCTGGTTTAGATACCTGCTCTAAAACCTCATTTGCTGTTATAAGTGCCGAAAGATATTTTATATTTTCTCTAAGTCTTCTTGAGTTGATAACGTTCATCGCAAAAATAGAAGTCATCGCAGAAGCTAATACCGCTACTGCAATAACAAGCTGAATAAATGAAAAACCTTTTTTCCTAATAACCTCTACCACGCATATTCTCCAATGCATTTCTTGCATTTCTTGAAAGTCTGTGATCAGGATACATCCTGACAAACTCTTTAAAAAAGATCTTCGCTAAATTAAGATCTCCAGACATATAATATATTAAAGCTTTATAATAAATAAGATATGTCATCTCCGAATCGCTTGCCCTTTGTTCAAGTTGAAGTATCATCGCCTCAGCTTCTCTGAATTTATGTATGGTTATAAGCGACATTATCTTTTGCATCTTAAGAGGCATAGCCTCATCAACATCATGATCCACTATATTTTCAGGGATCTCCGGTTTGCCTGACCCCACTTTAAACTTTTTGAAATCTATTTTATTCAACTCAACCACATCATCAAAGATAACAGTTCTATCCTGCTCCACATCTTTTTCAATATTTTTTTTCACTTCATCTTCAGAACAGCTTCCTGCCATCACTAGAAAAAGTAATATGACAACTATTATTGCTATACAAATATATTTTTTATCAATATTAAGTTCCAAAAAACAATCCCTAATTAGAATAATTATGTCTTATTATAATATTTTTACTTTATTTAAACAATAACAATTAACTTATATAACTTTATTTTCCTAATACAACATCAACACCAGCTTCTTCATAGACACCCTCAACTTCCTCGATCATCTCTTCCGGAATATTATAGTTTGTATGAAATCCTGAAAGCATATCTTCAGCTTCCTCTCTTTCGTTAACCTGTAAAATACCTGCATAAAAAAGGTGGGACATGAGAATCTTTTCAATCAAATCTTCCTTTTGAAAATCAGCGATCTTTTTTAACTTAAAAAGCAGTTGTATCAGATCGGAAAAATATTTCTCAGATTCTTCAAATTTTCCGAGATAAAGATTGGCTATTCCTGCTCCAAAACAGGCAGAAAATTTTGAATAAGGTGATATTCCTTTCATATTAATTACTTTTAAAGCATAATTCAGTGATCGTTCATAATCACCTTCTGAAAAAGATTGTAACATCAATTCATTAATAACAAAATCGTTATCCTGATATATCTTTTCAGCATCATAAATATACTTACCCGCATCAGCTCTTCTATCAAGCTCGCATAATATTTTATGTGATCCAGCCAGAAAACAAGCCGTTGCTTCCAAGTCATCCAGAGGTCTGTAAAGTCTATGAAATACATCAAAAATTCTATATGCCGGGTCAACAAGAACAAATCTCTTTTTATTATCTATGAACCCTGAGCAGGCATGTGCTACAAACTCACCATTAACATCAACATCAACAAGTACAAAATAACTCTCGAGTCCAAGATACCTGCAAGAAGCTGTATATAATAAAGCAAGCTCATCACATTTTGCTTTTCTTTTTCCTTTTTCAGTTAAAAGTTCATATGGAAATCTGTTTCCGTTTTCTCTATCCTCACTAGAATCTGACATTTCAATATTAAGTGAATTTTCTTTTGTATCTGTTATAAGATCAAATATTGCATACGCCTTATCTTGCAGATCTTTTAACTTAATTTCATCCAACTTTTTTTTATACCAGGAAGGTAATCTAAAAGGATATTCAAGTTCAGACACGTCATTTTTTTCAAGTATGTTCATAAACTCTTTTTCTGAAATTGGTTTGGGGTCTAAAGATCTATTCTTCTGATATTCTTTCCATACTTTTTGAATTTCGGTCAGTTCTTTTTTATTGTCTACAATATTTTTCTTTGTATTTCTAAGATTATCAACAAATACAAATATAAAAAGAAATAGCAATGTAAAAAGTATTATCTTGATTAATTTTTTCATATTGACTCCTTATAAATAAAAAACAAAGACTCAATAACGAGCCTTTGCTTTTATTCTATAACTATTATTATTTTAATTCAAAGAATCATTTATTTAAAAATATCAAATCCGTTCTTTTTTGCAAGAAAATCAACAAGATTGACAGCCATCTTTCTATGATCATACATCTGATAATTAGCGTAAAGTTTTTCAGAAGACATACTTCCATCATCAAAAGGAGAAGAATCTCCAACAGCAACAATTCTTCCTTTTCCGTATTCTGCGACAACTACAAAAGGATCACCACCATTTGAGTTAGAAACATTTATAAGACCTTTTACTTTTGAAGGATCAAGGACTTCAATACTTGTCCCACCCCATGAACCAACCTCAAAAACACCTTCCATAACAGAACAATCAAGTCTATCACCTTTTAATGGATGTTCTGAAAAAGTTCTTTCATTAAACTTAAAACCAAAATCATCTACAAATTTATTATATATCTTGATTGAATCCCAGCCATTATGATTTCTGTCAGCACCTTTATTATCTGATATAAGAAATAGTCCACCACCATTTTTAACAAAATCCTTAATGTCTTCGATTTCTTCACGATCAAAAGGATTGTTTGGTTCAGGAATCACTAGAATATCAAACTGTTCAAGAAGAGATGCCTTTATTTCTCCATAATCAATTGAATTTACTCTAAAACCAGCATCTTCAACATCATCAGCAAAATAAGAAAAACCAGTATCTATTGTCCAATGAGCTGATCCTGCTGTCTGAGCATGAGCGTTATCAAATAATACATTCTCTGAAGAAAATACAAATATAAAACTTGCTACCAACATTACTGCGACTAATAATTTTTTCATTACTCCCCCGTAAATACTATGTTTTTTTATGCTATGGCTACTTAATACCAAATTGAATTATAGGTGCAAAAAAAAAATTCCGCTACAACTTTTTTATTGTCTAGTCAATTTTATTCTGTTAACATTTGTAATATGTTGATAGAAAACGAATTTATACAATCAGATATAAGTATACACGATCATTTTAATCTTGAGCAGAAGGTATCATATTTTCTATCCTCTGATAATACAAACGATGAGTACAAGATTGAAAATTACTTCTTCGTTCCTAAAAATCTTGGTATTAACTCAAATACTCTTACAAAAGAAAGATTTTATAGAAGGCTGCATAATTATATAAGATTTAGAACACCCAAATTTTCTCTTGATTTTCTTATCTCGGATAATGATAACACCCCATTTAAAAGACTTGAAAACATTGTAAACGCTTTACTTGTAGATCATAAAAACATTAAATTAATAAACAAATACGATCATCAGTTAAAGATGTTGGGTTCGATAATAAGAACCACATTAAGAGATCATGTCTATTTTATAGAAAGTAGTGAAAGTACAGAAAATGATCGTCAAAATCTATGTGAAAAATATATTTACAGCTGTAAAAGACTTATAGAAAAATTATCCCATCTATGGGAAAAAGTTTATGTGCCTACTTTTCCGGAAGATATGAGACAATCCTTTTTGTGGACAGAAGAAGCTGTGCTGATATTCATAAACGATTATTCAGAAAAAATAATCCAGTTTTATAAGAGCAAAAAGAATAAATCTTTTGAAAATTACTCTGAAGTTGAAAACGACTTATTGGAGTTGATATCAAAAAATCTTAAAACACGTAGAAAAAAGATAAATCAGCCAAAACCTGATGACAAGGAATCTAAGGAAAGATATCTTTTCAGGAAAAGAGTCCTGAAAAAATACATCTCCAGTGTATTATTTTTAGATATAAGAGTCAGAAATGAAAAACCAAAACTCGAATACTTCCTTTTTGCTATAGCAGCCGGGATAGCAATGATACTATCTACTGTACTTGCATATTATTTTCAGAAGAGATTTGATAAGTTTTCTTTTCCTCTTATAGTTGGTCTTGGAGTTATCTATATGTTTAAGGATAGGATAAAAGCTCTTATACAGGAGCTGTTTAAAAAGATAATCAACAAATATTCTTATGATCATAAAATAAATATAAATGTTCCTGATTATAATATGCCGGTCGGGAATGTCAGAGAATATTTTAAATTCATAGACAAAGAAAATCTTCCTGAAAATATAAAAAAGATGCATTCAAAAAACGAGATGGAAAATCTTCAGAGAAAGATACTAGGCGAAAATATATTTTTATACAAAAAGAAGATCACTTTATTCTCATCTCACATAAATCAGGCTTATTCAGATATCAATGCTCTTGCAGATATAGATAGACTGAATATCAAAGATTTTCTGGATAATATGGATAATCCTAAAAAAAGGGTCTTTGTCTTTAAGGATGATGGATTCGAATGGGAAGATGCAGGTAAATACTATTTCATTCATCTGATCACAAAAGTAATCGCAAAAGGAAATGAATCGATCGTACACTATCGTATCAAGATGAGTAGAACAGGTCTTAAAAAGGTAAAAAGGATCGATTGATAACAATAATAGAAGCCAACAGCGATATCGTTTCAGTATACAAACCTTGACTTTTTGTAAATCAAACTTTACAATATTTTCATCAATAAAAAAGGAAGTATATAGATGGAACTAGGAAATAATCTAAGAAAATTCCGCCTTATTGATGCAGAGATGACTCAACAGGAACTAGCTGATAAGATTGGGGTATCAAGGCAAACAATACACGCTATTGAAAGATCAAAATTTAATCCATCTATTAAATTATCACTTGAGATCGCACATTTTTTTGGTGTACCTGTTGAAGATATCTTTTATTTAAAGGAGGAGAAAAAATGAAAGCTTATTACACTTTAAATCTTGTTGTAGGATTACTAGCGATTATCCTTAGTCTTGTTTTAGGAGAAGCAGGATATGTAGCAATTGCTGTAGCAGCTTTTGGAATCTTTTTAAGAAAAAGAAAACTGGACGAAAGAGAATATCAGCTTTTTTATAAAGCAGGCTACTATACATTAGTAGGGATCATACTCTCAATGGTTGCAGTCTACATGCTTAGAGACTATAAGATAAACAATATCAAAATAGATGAAGTATGGTTTCAGCTTTTCATAGGATCTTTTTATTTCTTTAACGGACTTACTGGTCTTATGATGTTTGGAAAAACAGAAGAATAAAAAATAAATTAGGAAACAAAAATAACTATTTTAAAGTCATATAGATATGAATAATGATAAGAAAAACACTTTTACATGGTTGACTTTATCTATCGCAATACCTTCTCTCGTTGGTTTTGTAGTTAATTATACTCATAATCTTGTGGATGCATACTGGGTAGCCAAACTAGGGCCGGGAGCTCCAACTGCTGTTATAATCGCAGGAGCGATATTTTCGATACTTATGGCTGTGAATGAGATAATAGGCATAAGTACTGTTCCCTTGTTTACTCAAGCTTTTGGAGCAAAGGACAACGAACGAACAGGATATCTGATATTTCAAGGAATACTTCTTAAAGCTATTCTGAGTGTTATATTTGGATTTGTTTTTCTCTTTATAGTAAACAACCTTCTTTTTTTATATAC
>PKTG01000061.1 GCA_002869225.1 Candidatus Muiribacterium halophilum
TTTTTATAATTGAGATACTTAACGTAAAGCGTAAAGCGAAACGGGTAAAATCATGAAGAAGCACGAAAAAGCACGAAAAAGCACGATGGGTCGATTTTTCGAAATGTCGTAAAGTCGATTAATCGGAATATCGGTACTTAGGTAATAGGGTGATTTGGACAAAAGCATAAAATCTTTAAATCGTGGTGTTTGGGGTTTGGTGTTCATTTAGTGTGGAGTTGGGAATTGGGAGTGGTGAATTTAGGATTTAAATTTATTAATGTGTAGAAAATAAAATCCTGGGTGGCACCGGAGAAAGGAAATCAAAACTCTGGTTCTGTTTCATTAGGGATGTTTTGAGTTGTGTCGCAGGGGACAGGACCCGGAATATAAACTTAAGTTTCATTTAATAAATTTAAATAAGTCCGAACCTAACCCACAAAACCAAAATCCAGTTTTATCCCAAGTCCCAGTTATTAAGTCCGATCCTAATCCCTAATTCCTGCTTTTAAAAAGGAGTATTTTATGAAAAAATTATCAATCTTATTGTTAGTATTTATCTTTGCACTTTGTTCTTTTGCAGATGGGACATTATTTCTTATTAAAGATAGCAACAAAATAAACTCAATAAAAGAGCAGTATCCACTTTTTCTTCAATTTGGTAATGAACTTATTATCAAAGGAAGCAAAGATACGATAAAAAAATTGAAGATAGACAATCCACCTTCAAAAGATTTTTATGGTGAGCTTTTTATTATGAAAGCAAGAGATCCTAAAGCTTCAGATCTTTTAAATGAATCAACGGAAGTTATCTATATGTATAATGGGTTTGTACTTTTCAGTGCTAAAGAAGGTTATGATGTTTTAACAAAAGACCATCAGACAGATAAGATACAGATAAGAAAAGTCGAGTTTCCAGAGGTCTATTCGAGTTTTAGAGAGAAAAACCAGGTGGATTTTGATCAAAATATTGAGGATGTTCTTGATACCATAGATATGGAAAGAGTAAAAGCTAATCTTGAAAGACTGGTTGCCTATAAGACAAGATACACTTTTACAGATGAGTACAAACAGTGTGCTTCAGATATGAAAGACCTTTTAACTGAAATCGGTTATGAGACGAAGATTCAGGAGTTCACAAGCTGGTATGGTAAAGGTGATAATGTTATTGCTTTTAAACAGGGAAAGACAGATAAGAAGATACTTGTTGTCGGTCATCTTGATTCGACTTCTGAAAAAGCTAAGACACTTGCTCCTGGTGGAGATGACAACGGATCAGGTAGTGTAGGTGTTATTGAACTTGCTTATATACTTAAAGATATTGATACAAATCTTTCAGTTGAGTTTATACTATTTGGTGGAGAAGAGAACGGTCTTCTTGGCTCTTATGGTTATGCAAGAGATAACGAACTTGAAAACATAGTTGGTGTATTAAATATGGATATGATAGCTTTTTATAAGAATACTCCAAACACTGTTTATATAGAGACCTATGAATTTGCAAGAGATTTCATTTATCTTGTAGCTGATTGTGTAAAACTCTATAATGATATTGAGACAGAGATTTCATTTCATGCTTTTGGGTCTGACCATCTACCGTTTTTAAAGAAGAATATACCAGCAGTACTTACAATAGAAAAAGAATGGGATCTTAATCCGCATTATCATAAGACCACCGATGATTTAAGACATATTTCTTTTGATTATATGGAAAAGTTCATAAGAATGAATACAGCGGCTTTATTGGAAATGGATAAAAAATTGTAGATTTTTAAAAAAATATCGTTTACAATTCAATTAATAGGGGCTTAAATCCCATAACAAACAATTTTGAAAGGGGCGGAAAATGAGAAAAGTTGCTTTATTACTGGCGGTATTACTTGTAGCTTTTTCATGTTATGCTACTGAAACGAATGTTGAGCTCGAAGTCTATAGTATAGTTAATCAGTACTGGCAGACAGTTGATTCTATGGATCAGGTTGCTAAGGGTGATACTAGAGGTTATGAGAGATCTGTTAACACTATGGATCAGGATATCGAAGATCTAGCTGAGTATTTAAATCAGAATCCTGATAAAGTTGATGAGTATGTTGAAGTGTTTAATGCACTTCCAGAAGAAACTAAACATATCTTTAATGAACTAAACAGAGACCTTTCAGCTTCAAGAGGTGAAGAACTCTTCCCAGGCTATGGTTATGCTGAACCTGGATATTATTACAGAAGAGGTGCTGAAGATGAAGTTGAGATGCTTTCACAGTTCTGGAAAACTGAAGAAAGAACTTTTGAAAAGAACTACAGATATAAATTTTATGTAGAACTTTCAGTTTCAACTCAGATGCAGGAAAATGCTGAAGCTGGTGGAAACATTGAAGGTTTCGATGTAAAAGGTGTTTATGGAATGACTATCAACGGTGAATTCAAACAGTGTGCTGAAGTTGAATTCTCAACAAAAGAGACTTTAAGAACAAGATGTACTGTAATGTATGAAAACAACAAAGTTTGGTATGAACTTTATAGAGCAGAGAAGAGCTTCTGGGACTTCCTTCCTTGGACTGAACTTACTTGGGAAAAATGTGGAAGAACTTATCAGATCGCAGAAGAAGCTACTGATACTGAAGTTATCATCGAAGCACCACATTTTTAAGAAATAGTTAATAGCTTAAAATACAAAAGAGAGTCTGGAAACAGGCTCTCTTTTTTTATATAATTAAAAGATGAACTTAAAAAGTGTTTTTTTTAGTTTTTTAAAATTTGTATCATATGCAGTTATTATTTTAGTGATATTTTTTATTACAGGGATACTGCCTCAGCTTTATCATCCACCACATTGTGAATTATCACAAGCAAGAGTGAGCATGAAGGCTATTCAAGATGCTGTGAGAAAATATAATAAAGAAAATGATAAAGAATTAACCAAGCTTTCCAATCTTGTGCCAAAATATTTAAAAGAAATAAAGAAAGACCCATGGGGGAATGAATATATACTATTACCTGAAGATGGAGTTTTGATATCTACTGGACCAAATGGGAAATATACACCGTATCTTTTCAGAGAAGATTCTAACTTAATTAACAGAGATAATATTGAAATTTATTACAAACCAAAACTAAGAATAGCTGAAGCTAAGATCACTCTAGATAAAAACAAAAACGGTAGATTAGATACAGGAGATAGGTTTACAATATTTTTTACAAAACCATCTGGTGGTAAAGGCACTGGTGATATTGATGATACTCAGGCGAAACCTGTCAAAGTACAAAAAAACGGGAAGGATTTTCGTTTTCTGAATGATTATGACCCTGATAGAGATAATATTAGAGAGATTAATTTTTCGGTTCTCTTAGTAAGCAAAGAAATGCTTAATGGAGATAAAGAGTCAGATAAAGTAGTGTTTGAAGTAGAAAAGCTTGAAAAAAATAATGATAATAGGGATATCTTTGTATGTTTTGATCCTTCTTCAACAGATTATGTAAATGGAACCTATTGGGATAGAAGAGGAGTAAAAGCTGTATCAAATGGATATGCTGTCAAAATAGAACCTTAAACTTATTATAAGTTGAATTTTTTACCTATCTATCGTTATAATACAGACAAAGAA
>PKTG01000064.1 GCA_002869225.1 Candidatus Muiribacterium halophilum
ACAGCTGAAGCAGCTAAAACTGCCTGATACCCGTCGATAACTCCATGACCATAAATATAATCATATCCCGCTTCTCCACCATCAACAGAAGCTAACTTAAGAATATCACGGACATTTTCAATAGTAAGATTAGGATTTGCCTGAAGCATAAGAGCAATCAGACCAACAACATGAGGAGTAGCCATTGAAGTACCACTCATCTTTGCGTATTTATCATCATTATAAGAGCTTATAACATCCACACCCGGAGCACAGAACTCAGGTTTTTTTGTGAGTTTGGCTTCACTATTCTCAACATAATATCCTGGTCCAATACTAGAGAAGCTCGCTATTTTCTTATTGACATCAACAGCACCTATAACTATGAGTTTTTCATATGAATTTAGAAGTGTGATAGTTCCAGCACCTTTTTCACCATCGTTTCCAGCTGCAAATACAGGTATTATTCCAAGTTCTATCCATGCATCTATTACGGGTTTATAATAAGTCAAACCTGTTGAGCTCCAGGAATTATTTACCACTCTTGGAAAATCATTAGTGTTCGGATTCCCATCAGGATCAAGAAAAAACTGCATAGCTGTAATAAAATCACTTACAAGCGGATCGTGCTTCTGACTCCATGGGTTTGAGTATACTACCTTTGCTTCAGGAGCAACTCCGATATAAGCTCCGCCTTTATCTCCACCGACAATAGTACCCGTAACATGTGTTCCATGACTTCGCGGGTCAGGTGTGGGACTGGTGTTTCCATCAATATCAAACCATGCAACGATCTTTCCGTTTAGATCTTTATGATCAAGATCCACCATATCATCAAGTATACCTACAAGAACACCATTTCCTTTGAGTCCCAGCTCAGACCATATTTTAGGGATATCCAGATTTAAAAGTCCGTATGTATAAAGGTCAGTCCTGGATATTGCAGATGCATTTACTATTTCAGCTTTTTCCTCAGGCATCCTCTTCTCTACTTTATTCTCATATACACCTTTTACATTCATAAGATCCTTAATCTCATCAAGACTTTTATCCGATCTTATATGAAGTATATTAGCACACCAGAATGCATCTATAATCTCAAAATCATCTCTCATCACATAATTATCTCTGTAAAATGCAGACACTGAATTTGAAAGATTTTCCTTTTTCATATTTATTATCTCAGATCTATTTGATAGATCTTCTTTTAACTTTGGAGGATTATAATCAGGTGAATCATTTAAATATATAAGATATTCATTTGCATGAATTAAAAACACAAAAATCATCATTGTTAATATTATTAAGATCTTTTTCATTTATTCCTCCGCCTTTTACTATATTTATGATTTCGGCATAACACCAGTACCCTCTTGAATTTTATAATACATTCATTTAGTATAATTAAAAATTAGTCTTAAACTAACTTTTTCATTCATAAAATTCAAATAGAGGTGTTTTAATTGAATTCTAAAATAATAAACAGGTGGACTGTTCTTATATCAGGAATATTTATTCAGACAATACTTGGTGGCATATATGCATGGAGCACTTTTGTTCCCTTTCTTACAGATGAGTACGGTCTTAATCGAGGGCAATGTGGTTTCATCTTTGGACTTACAATAAGCATATTTACAATAGCTATGATATTTGCTGGAAGATTTATGTCAAACCACGGACCAAGAAGGACAGCCCTAACCGGAGGTATATTATTCTTATCAGGATACATCCTTGCTTCATTTTCTCAAGGAAACTATATAATGCTACTTGTTGCAATTGGCGGTCTGGTTGGAACTGGTATAGGATTCGGTTATGTTTGTCCACTTTCAGTTGGGATGAAATGGTTTCCATATAAAAAAGGGCTAGTTACAGGAGTATCAGTTGCAGGTTTTGGTGGTGGAGCAATAGTTCTTACATCAACCGCAGAATATTTTCTTGATCACTCTCTCGATGTACTTGAGTTCTTTAGATATTTAGGTATCGTTGCTGGTTCTCTAATGATATTAGCTACTTATTTTATGATGGATCCACCTGAAAAGGAAAATAAAAAGAAAACTGGCTTTGATTATAAAGATGCTAAGACACTTACATTTTTTATAATGTTTTTTGGTATTTTTGCAGGTACGTTCTCAGGACTTTTGATAGTTGGAAATCTAAGTCCTATAGTAATAGATTCCGGATACTCTAAGATCTTTGCATCAGCTATAATTTCGCTTTTTGCTCTTGGAAATGCTCTTGGTCGAGTTATCTGGGGACATCTTTTTGATAAGTTTCATTTCAAAAGCATACCTATGTCACTTGGAATATTTTTATTGACTCTAATATTACTTCTTTTACCACTTCCAAAGATCGGTTTTCAGATCACTACTTTGCTATTAGGATTTTGTTTCGGAGCATGTTTTGTTGTTTATGCTTCTTCGATAACCCGATTCTTCGGAGTCGATAAGTTCTCCGGATTATATCCTCTATGCTTTTTAGGATATGGTATAGCAGGTCTTATTGGACCAGGAGCAGGTGGATTTATAGATGATAAGTTCGGTTCCTATGATATTTCGATTTATATAAGTATAAGTCTTGTATTTATAGCAATGATCTTTTCAACAATAAACATGAAAACACTTCAGAAAACAGTGAGTGGCGAATAAAGAACAGTAATCCCTAAATCCCTGGTTTTATTCGTTTGATTATTATCGGAATCAAAATAAGTTGAATCAATATCCCTGGTAACCCTGTTATTAAAGAACCTTTTAAATATATTATAGGATCTAGTCTGATCTTTATCATATTCATCATAATATAAATAGTTATACCTGAACCTATTCTTGCAATTATCATAGCTACTAATAATTGAGATATTACTTTACCCTTTTTTATTTTCACTAAAAAACTGATAACAATTGCCGCAAGTGAAAGTTCAGTCATCATAATAGGTAAAATCGGCATCAACGGTGGCATTTGGGTCAAAAGACTACTTAAAATAGGTGTGAGTATACCAACAATAAAAGCAAATATCGGAGACAGAAAAAAACCACTGATAAGAACGGGAATATGCATAGGAAGAAAAATAGGACCACTTCCTGCGATAACAAAATGAAAAACAATTGGAAATAAAACACCTATAGCAATAAATATAGCACTTAAACTCAGTTGTCTTGTCTTCGAATGGTTTTTCATACTTTATTAAAAGCCTTTATATTATCAAGGAAATCCTTAACTCTTTTTATTAACACATCAAAATCATCAATATCCTGGGATAATCTCTCGACAGGACACATATCACTTTTTGTTCTGTTTAGTATATAAGGAACTATCTTTTTATATTTTATGTTTATATCATTAAGTATCTTAAAAGCCGTTTTAGAGATAACATTGGTTGATAATTCAACGACACCTATATGCACACAGATCATTGCAGCTGCTTTTCCCGTAACACGATCGGCTACACTAGCTCCTTTGAGTTTCCCTAAACTTTCAGTACATATCTTATAAAGTGGTTCAATACCTTTATTCTTACTTTTAAAAAGAATCTCTGAGTCTTTGACAACACATAGAGTCAATTCTTCTTCAAATAATATTTTTTGGGCAAGTTCAATATCTTTCATATTCTAATAAATTGGATCTATTTATCCTTCAAGATCTTCTTTTACTTTCTTTAGTTTTGTAGGTATATCAATCTTTTGTGGGCAATGACTTAAACATTTTCCACATTCAATACAGTTTGAAGCTTTTTCTTTTCCTGTAAGCATCTTATGAAACATCATCTTTATCATCCTTTTTGACTGATCTGAATCAAAAAGATAATACTGATTAAGAAACTTGAAATTTTCAGGAATATTCACTCCAGTTGGACATGGCATACAATACCCGCATGCAGTACAGTTTACTTTTGTTCTGCTTTTTATTATATCTTTTACTTTCTCTATGACTGAAAGTTCCTTATCTGTCATCGAATTTGCCTTGGCATCATTAGCTACTCTAATATTTTCAACGACTTGCTCAAGCGTTGTCATACCGCTAAGGACAACATCAACATTCTCGTGATTCCATAACCATCTCAAAGCCCATTCGACTGGAGTCTTCTCAGGAGCAGCTTCTTTGAACACCTCAACAGCTTCTTTTGGTAATTTATCAGCAAGGCTACCACCTCGAAGTGATTCCATTGTTATTAGACCAAGTCCTTTTTTTGTAGCGTATTCATAACCTTCTCTACCAGCCTGAAAATCCTCATCTATATAATTATACTGTATCTGACAAAATTCCCAGTCATAATCATCAACTATTCTTTTAAATACATCGAGTTTATCGTGGAAAGAGAAACCTATATGTCTGATTCTTCCATCCTTTAGAGCTTTATTCATGAAATCAAAGATATCAAGCTTTTTAAGATTTTCCCATAATGCGTCGCTTAAAGAATGTATTAGATAAAAATCAATATGATCGGTCTCAAGTCTTTCAAGTTGTTCATTGAGTATTCTATCCATATCCTCTCTTGTATGGACAAGCCAGCTTGGAAGTTTTGTTGCTATTTTAACTTTTTCTCTATATCCACCTCTTAAAGCTTTTGCAAGTAGTGGCTCGCTTTCCCCGCCGACTTCAAAAGATTTACTATGATAAGGGTATGCAGTATCAAAATAATTTACTCCATTTTCTATTGCATAATGTATCATCTCAATCGCTTTTTCTTCATCTATATTTGTAAGCACTCCATCGATTATCGGAAGTCTCATACATCCAAAACCAAGCTGGGATACCTTTTCACCAGTTTTTCCTAATTCTCTATAAATAATGATATATACCTCCAAATATTCGTATATTGGTAATCTGGTATTTTGGACTTTAAAAAACAGGATTTAGTATCTTAATTAACAACTGGGACTTGGGATAAAACTGGATTTTGGTTTTTGGGAAGATCAAAACCAACCCAAACCCCAAACACCAAATTCCAACCCCCACGCTTTAAAGATTTTCTTCCTTAGTCCATATTACCATTCTACCATATTACTCAAGTACCGATATTCCGACATCCCGACTATACGACTTTTCGAAAAATCGGTGTATCGAAGCATCATGTTTCTTCATGATTTTACCCATTTCGCTTCACGCATCACGTGTTTCCTATTCTACGGTTCCCTGTTCTAAATCAGTTTAGCAACTCTGTTGCCGTTGACAAACTCCGTTTGTATATTCAACTTGCGTTGAAATGCTCAGCTTTGCTGAGTGTCTCGGACTTTATTTTAATCTAACCTAAACACTTTCCTTAGGAAAGCATATGAGCTTTAGCTCATCATTTTTTTCGAAGAAAAAATATTTTGGCTTTAGCCAAATAACCGGTATCGACTCAGTTTTACCCATCACGCTTCACGCTTTACGTTGCTATTCACTATTCACCACTCACATCTCACTATTCACTGCTTTTTTAGAAAATATCTTCTTCAGAAGTTTGAAAAATATCTTTATTATTAAAAATCCCAGTATTATCATTAATATTATAACACCAAAAGCAACAAGAGGATATTTTGCGATCAGAAAAATCAAAAAGGCTACGATTCCATCTTCAGCTACACTTGCAATAGAGTTTGACACAGGTTCTGGTGATGTATTTATAGCCATTCTCGAGGAAGCTTTCGCAAGATGAGATTCAAGTGCAACTCCACCTGCAAGAACGGTTGCAGCCAGCTGCCATACCTGAGACTGATCCTGCATACCGTAATACGATATTGCTGCAGCACCAATCGGTCTTATAAAAGTATGAACTGAATCCCAAATCGAATCAACAGCCGGCACTTTGTCTGCTACAAACTCAATTAAATATGCAACTATTGCAGCAATGATTATTGGTGTCTTTCCAAGCATTGTCAGATCACCTGGCAGCTGAAAAACATTAAATCTTTGCATAAGACCAAGAAGTGCAACAGTAAGATAAAGGTTTATTCCACTGCTAAAAGCACTTCCGATTATTGTGTTAAAAAGCTGAACTGGTATAATTGTGTAAAGAAATCCAGAACATTCCCAAGAGTTGAAGATTCACCTTTATAAAATTCAGTAAACTTACATCTTGTACAGGTAATCGTAGTAAATTTTTTGTTCTGAACATCAAATATTCTGGCAAAAGCACCACCAGTTGCTCTCATCTGATCCTGTTTAAACTCTGTATTTCCACATTTCATACATTCCCATTTATGTTCCATTTCAGACTCCTTTTATATATTTTTTTCTGTTACTTTTTAATTCTTATATTACTACTGAATATAAAATTCTTCTATTATTCTATATTATTTTATTTTATGATCTTTTTCATTTAGAAAATATTCCTGCAACTAAAATATATCGAGCCAATTTCCCAATCGAGACAAGAAACGAAAAAAGGAATATATTTGTTTTTGCTATTCCTGAGACAATAGTTATAGGATCACCAATAACGGGAACCCAGGCAAAAAGGAGTGAAAATACACCGTATTTATTAAAAACATTTGAACTTCTTTGTAGTTCTTTATCAGATACTTTCAGAAACCTCTTTACTATTATCGTCCCACCCCATTTACCAAGTGCATAATTTGTCAACGAACCAAGGACATTACCTAAAGTTGCTATAAAGACAAGATAATAAGGATTCCAACCTTTAAGTAAAAGACCAGCAAGGACGATCTCGGAACTGAAAGGAAGAATGGTCGCGGCAAGAAACGAGGATATAAAGAGTCCAAGGTATCCTAAAGACACAAGATCTATCATGTTATTAACCAAATATTATTTTTTATATACCGCTACATATAGTGCATCGAATTCATGATTATTTATTCGAGAAAAACCTGCTTTTATTGCTAATTCGTCTAGTTCTTCTTTTGATATACGATGTTTTATAGAAGGTCCTTTTCCTGTTTCTTCCTTCTTCCATTCAACAATAGTTATAGTTCCATTATCTCTTAATATATCATTAAGATTCTTTAAATACATTATTTGATCGTTAATCTCATGTAATACCATTGACATAAGTATTTTATCAACTGATTTAGAAGGCAGAAGAATCTCATTTGGTGTTGTCTCCATAAGAAGAAGATTATGTGGATCTCCTGTCTTTTTTTCAATCTCTGTAAGCATCTCATCAGAAATATCTGCAGCTATTACCCTGCCGTTTTCACCAACTGTATCAAGTGCTGGTATACTAAAATAACCCGTACCTGCTCCTACATCCAAAAATACATCTCCTTTTTTTAGCTCGATGATACCAAGTATTTTTTCAGGAGGCATATTTTTTCTGCGTTCCGGGTTATCTAATCTGTGTTTATTTGAAGGGTTGAAGACTTTATTCATACGTTAACTTTATTAGGTAAATCATTTTACTGTCAACAGTTTTTTATGCTTTTACCACTAAACAAAAACAATTATTTTTTAAAATTATTAGTTATTAATATAATTTCAAATCAAAATTTAACATAAATATTAGTGAATTGTGAGAAGTGAGAAGTGAATAGTAAATATTTTATCGTGAAGCGTAAAGGGTAATGCGAAACGAAGAAGAAGCACGAATAATCAAGAAAAAGCACGATGGGTCGATAAAAACAGATGTTTCAAAAAATTGAAACCTTTAAAATAGTTTGAGACAAATTGAAAGTTGTTATGAATTTTAAGTTTAGTTAGCCGAAACATGACGCAGGACTAGCACCGCTAATTCAAGAAAAGTTGAGACTTAATAAGCTTAAAAGTCGAGCAAATTTCTTTTGGATTAAGCTGTTTTAAAGGTTACCTAGTTATCTTATTACTGCGAATTTTCCTTCTACCTCATGATGATCTGACCCGGACTCTACTTTCACCTTATAGAAATAGACTCCATTTGCTACATACCTACCTCTTTTATCAGCAAGATCCCATATCATCGACTGATTAACTCCAGCTGCAGTAGTCCTTGCCCTATATATAAGTCTTCCAGATACATCATATATCTTCAGACTGACTCTGGAACCGGCAGGTGCGGTAAACCTTATTTCTGCAAAAGATGATGCCGGATTAGGATAAACTGCCATTCCTGTAATAAGAGAAGCTGGTGCTATTCTAACTGTTGTCGATCTTTTGAGTTCATTACCCGCAAGATCCACTGCTTTGAAATCTATCTGATGGATACCAACTGGAAGTGCAAGTCTTCCTTTATGTGGTACTTGTGAAAATTCTTGTCCATCTATCTGAGCAAATACATCTTTAATACTACTTTGATCATCAGCATATTCATAAAAGATATTATTACCATCTATTTCCCATCTTTTTTCAATTGGTTTTCCAGTATATCTTGCAACTACATATCTTCCGCTATTTCGTATTTTAAAACTTCCATCATAAGATGCAACTGGTGATATAAGCTTATTATCTCTAAGTTTAAATAAAACCGCATTACTATGATCATTCCTTAGCATCACTGGAGAAGTAAGTTTCTGATTTATTGCAAGATCAAACACCTTATCCACTCTCAGCTGTTTGTTATTTTCTTTAAATGATGCCTCGGATATCACTGCAAATCCATCCTTAACTACAGAACCTTTTTTAAATAACATCTGACCCGCGAGAGTATTTACAGCTTTGTCTTTTACTGGTGAAAGTAAAATTGTATTTATTTCCTTTGATACCATCTGAAGTCTTACTTCATTTGAATCATATATTCCAGCCGTGATTATCGGTGTACCGTCAGATTCTATAGAATAAACTCCACTATATAAATCTGATGTCTTTTTAAGAGCTCTAATCCTTTCAGGTGTTCCCTGAAACTCTATAGCTTCAAATTTAAGCGTAAGTCCAGTTGAGAGTGGATGTGAAAGTTTAGATACCATAGTAATGGTCTTACTATCAGCTGGATTAAGAAAAACTGATAATCCAATACCATAACCAAGATCAAGTACTTTTGTTATTGTATCAACTACATTTCCTCTTTCATCACGAACGTTTGATATACTAAGTGTATTTGATGAACTTCCTACAAATTTTTCATAAGGTACATCCACCTTTGCTTCTATTATACCAACTTCAGGATCACTTGTTGTTGGAAAAGCAAGATTTTTATACGAAACAATACTTGCCTTGACTCCGTTTACATAAACAGCAGGACTTGGATAAAATACATCCATAGTAACATTAAACGGGATCTTAAGATATATTTCCCAGTTTCCATTTCCATCTGCTTCTATTGACGATACAAGATTATTTATATCAAGTTCAGCGTTTTCAGTTGATACATATAATGAGTTTGTATACTTTTCATCTATTGTCTGAGTGAAAAGATTTATATCATCGATAACTGTCAATTGGAATTGTTTGTTATAAGCAGTATCAGTTGTTGGAGCATCTAGTACAAAGGAGAACTTGAGAGTCCCATTTTCTTTGACTGAGCTTCCAAAAGTAAGATAAACATAATGATTTAATTCGTCATAATCCAAAAGTACTTCATTCGCTGCAGGGAAACCTACTGTTATGACATCATAGGAATCTCCAGCAACAGATACTTCAGATGAACCAAAATCTGTATTATTATCAAATTCTGTTGGGATTTGAAGTCTCAACTTCTTTAATCCTTCATCATTTGAATTAAATTGCATATCAACTGAAACTTCAAATTCCTGATCAGCAGAATTTTTTAGCATGTAATTTGGAGTTATATAACCTCCTGCTACCGAGATCGCAGCTTTTGAATCTATCTGTAGAGAAAGCGTGGAATTAGTAGCTCCTGCATTACCTTCAGTTGCTTTTATCTGTCTATCATTTAAAGAATCGGATACATATACTTCAACTTCATTTGTAGTATAAACAGATTTTGAAGATGTATCAGCTGTAAATGCCATTATTATCTTATGATTTGGTGCATCAGCAAATACAACTTTGCTGTTTAACAGGAAGGTATATGAGTTTCCACTGACAGAAGTAGTATAATCTGTCGTTGGTAATATTCCACCTTTAGCGGATAGTGAAGTAATTTCTATATCTGATAGATTTCCAGGTAATTTCACATTTACTTTATCAACACCAGATGAATAATCAAGAATTGTTGGTAATATTGTTAGTGTAAACGCCTGATCATCTTTATTTATATAGGTTGTATCAGGATATATCTCGGCAACGGCCTGAGTAGCCGGGGTCGTAACACAAGTTACAGTATAACTTTCTGAATCAGCTTCAGAACTTGCCTCACCCTGCTGAGAAGATACTGCAAAATCAAGATTATCAGTAAGCCAATATGCAGCAGCTTCTTCAAAATGATAATCAGCATACGAAGTAAAATCGACACCAGTATCTGTTGAGGTCGGTGCATTTATCTCCATACTTACCTTTAATGTACTATCAGCACTTACTGGGGTATCAAGTGATACATAAAGAACATCACTTTCCTCTCTGTAATCAGCAGAAAGTTCTACCTGACCATCATATACCTTTACATTTTGAATATTTGAATATGTTGAAGGTATATTTATTGCAAGTAGATTTATGCCACGATTACCCGATGCAAAATCGAGTTTCATATAATAATCAAGAATATTTCCTGTAGAGTTTACCATGACAAGATTCTCATTATCTCCAGTAAATGATCCGTTAGAACTCTTTATATTAAGTTCGGATACTACAGAAGATACTGAATTTGCAGCGATTATATTCATTCCGTTAAAGACTGATGGATTACCGCTTACGTCTCCAGGAGTCGCTTTTTGACTGACAACATCATTTGCAGGAGCTACAGTGTATGCATATACTTCAAAAGTACCACCACCAGGTGCGTCCTGAACAGTTGGAGTATCTGCTTTGAAAGTTATCTTTACAATATTTCCTGTTGTTGTATCCTTCAAAACAGTTCCAAATTTAAGATCAAAATAGTTATTCTGTGTCTGATAATCAATATATACCATGTTTCCAATAGGATTAGTATTAGATGAAATCGAATAATCAGTTGTATCAACCTCGACCTTAGCACCATCGGCTGATGTGAGTTTTATATCCGAATATGATGTTGGATATACTACCCTTAGGTATTTAACACCTGAATTGTTAGTGTTGAAATCCAGTTTTGTTGAAATAACAATTTGCTGACCATCTACCGAAGGTCTTACATGAGCAGGATGTATCTCGGCTGTACTAGCCAATGCAGGTGTCTTAACGACCTCTATGTCCATTGTCTGTGTAGGATGATCTGCAACATATGTATTTCCAGGTGTGAAACTCTGTTTTATATCCGTAGATATCTCACTGTTTGCAGAATACATCGTAAATGTATATGTATCCTCTGTTGTTGGTGCATCGAATTCAAAAGTCAACACAACCTTTTTATTGACAGGCCAATCAACATCAATAAGTCTTCCAAATTCAACCTCGAGAGTACCACCTGAAGAAGCTGTCTGAGGTGAATATGTCAATCTAACCTCTTCTGTATCCGGTGCTGCTGAAACAGTTGTAAATGATATTTCTCCTATTACTAAAGTAGCTGTTGTAGTATCAATATTACTAATTTCATCCGGTATACCAATATAAAGCCTGTCAAAACCAAAGTTTCCAGTCTGAATAACAGGCGCTGCTGTAATGTAAGCTTTATTATCGGTGGAGCCATAGACAACTGAGTTTGCTTTCTCAACAGCAGGTGGTACATAAAGCTCACAAAGTGAAACAGCACTTATTCTACCTGTAGTAACGGTATTATCATCTCCATTTCCTGAAACTCCATCCTGATCTGAATCAACACCTAATTGTGGTGATGTAGATACTGAATTATCAACATATGCCTTAAAAAGAAGGCCATTATCAAGATTAGAAGGAGGATCGACCATAAACTCGACCCTAAAATCTCTATCTGAATCATAAGTTGTACCTGTAAGCAGACTTATTATATTCTCATTTGTATCAATTGACACTTTATATTGACCAGCTGACGGTGTTGAATTTGAAATTACCTGAAGAGCACTATTTACATAAAGTGCTATCTCATTTGTTTCTGAAAGTACTTTATATGTTGAAGGAAGTTCTATTTTTATTGTATTCACTCCACTATTTGTAGAGCTGTCAATATCCGCATTAATATAATATTTCAGTTTTGCTGATTCACTTGCTACGACTTTATGTGGTGATATCTCTGAATAGACATTATTAGCTGGTTTCTGGATCTTAATCTTCAATGAATCTGTAAGGATCGTAGGATTGTTTGACGGATCCGTATCAGCGTCACCAGCACTGGCTGCAAGTTCACCACCTATATCAGTATTTTTTATAAGTGTAGTTATCTCTTCTCCACTTGAGTTTGTATCAGCAGCATCAAGCTTAAATTTCACAGTTATGAGTTTATCGTGATAACTAGTATCTATAAGATCACCAAAAGTTAGCTCTGCATATATTGAATTATCATTCTCAACAGCATCAGCAACAAGGACTTCTCCAGCAGAAGGTGCACCTGAAGTCCTTGTAGCAAGAGTTCCTGTTCCCTCAATCTCTACAGTTGCTCCCTGGAAATTAGAGAAGTTAGTGCCAAAATTAAGATAGATCTTATCCAAACCAAAATTATCTGAATTTATGTAAGGTTTTAAGGTCATTGTGAATTCAGTAGTCGAATTTCCTGATACAATAAACGGATAGACTTCAGCAGTCATCTGTTCCATGATCTTTCCTGTCTTAACAGTTAAGACATCAGAATCTCCGCTTGTTCCGTTTGCATCACCAGTTGTGAAATTAACCGGGATGTTTATAGCAGAATTATCCATCGACCCGGTTATAACTTCGCCTCCACTACCAATGTCAGCAACAGCGGGGGCCTGCATCACATATTTTAAAAGAAAACTTACGTTTCCAGTGTAAACATTTGAGAAAGTCAATGTTGAAGTATATCCTGATACATCTATTGAATATTGATTGTCATCCACTTCTACTGAGTTTACAAATATCTGCCATTCAGATGTATCCTGTGGAAAATAATCATCTGGTAAAGTAAAGGATAATGTATCTACACCGATACTATTTGAATCAGAATACAGAAGTGCATAAAGACTTACTTCAGAGGTTGAGTTGACAGCATATTGTGTCGGTAAAATCTCAGCGGTCACAGAGTTAACAAGATTAGCAACCGTAACGGAACCATCGTTATCATTTTCTGAATTTCCATCAGCATTTCCCTCTGTAAGATCTGCTGCTGTCGAAGCTGTATTATATACACTATGTTTTAATATAACATCTATTGTTATATCATCTCCGGATGAACCTGAGACCTGCGCATCGTAAACAAATTTGACCTGTTCTCCTGTTATATCATCATCAAGGACTTTACCAATTTTGACCTCGATAGTATCACCCGTGACTGATGCGGTAAACTCATCTCCGGATGGAGATGCATCTAATGTGTACTCAGAATTATTCACATAAAACTTTGCAGCTGAAAAATCATGACCAGACATATTTGCAGCATGAAGATATATTCTGTCAAATCCTGCATCTGTTGACGAACCAAAATCAGGTATCATCGTAAAAGTAAAAGTAGTATCGTATGCCGGAATTGTCCTTTGAGGCTGAATCTCATATACCGCATTTGAAACAACCGTTGCATCGTTTTCAGACATTAGCGGTGCTGCATATACCAGTTTTGATGTCTTACCATCTGTTGTCGTATATCTTAAAGCAAACGTATAATTATTAGTTGTTGAACCCACGATGTTTACCTCAGCTGATGGTGCCGCTCCAACCTCAGCTTTTGTCCACGAAATTAGCGTTGCTGATGATATGTCACCCTCAACAAAAATAGTATCTTTTTGAATATAATAAAATTGATATGTTGATATCTTGTCATATACATTTACAGGAGAAGAAGGATTATTCCACTCAACATGATAATATTCACCATTATCTCCAGGACTATCTATTACAGAAAAAGTAAGTGGTGCCGGATATAACTCGGTATCAAAAGAGAAAGAATAAGTCGATGCAAGAGCATTCCCGGCAACATCTGTTATGGATGTAGATACATAAACTGTATAATTTGTCTCAAAATCAAGTGTCTGAGATGGTGTCAAAGTCACCTGTTTAAGATTATCATCATAACTTACCGTTGATGTTATATCAGTTGCTCCCTGTCTTAAATATATGTTTGATGTATTAACAGTGGTTGGGTCAAGCTTTTCCGAAAAGACTATGGTTATAGTCTTATCTGCCACAACATCTATCTCGGAATCTGCTGGAGAAGTTGATTGTATTGTAGGGGCATCAAGATCTACATCAACAGTAAAACTTCTCTTAACAGCCGAATCTTTATCAAAATATGTCCCTTTTGTAGCATAGACTCTCCAGTAGTATATGTTTCCATCTGAAAGTATCGCAGCTGGAAGATCATAACTTACAGTATCTCCATCAGCTGTTGTATGAGTATGTATTATTGAAGAAAAATCACTTGTATCATCTATTTCTATTGTATAACTCTCTTCATCACTTCCATTATCTGTCCACGTAAACTGAGGTGTAAGAGTATTTATAGTAGTACCATCAGTTGGTGCAATAAGTGTTACCGGACCTGGTGCCTGAGAAGACAATGTGAAGTTTGTAGAATCATTTGTACTTCCAGCTGAATTTGTAAGAGTAGCTGTTGCTGTATAACTACCAGCTTCTCTACCAGTTGAATCCCAATCATACATATAATTGACAGTACCATCGAAACTAGCAGATAATGATCCTGAATTATATCCACCCGGTCCTGTTATTACAACAGTTCCTGTACTAGCTTCTGAAGGTGAACTCTCAACAAACCTTACCCTTACAGTATCTTCTATATCAAAAGCAGTCTTTGGTATATTTAAAGTATCCGCTGTGTTTATTGAAGCAAAAATAGGAGCATTGACCGATGATACCTGTATATCGACAGTCATTGTAGAAGCACTTGCACTAAAGTTTGAAAGTGTCAGATCGGATGAACTTCCTGAGTAATAATTACTATTAGGGCTTGAGGCAGGTGAGAATGTTGCTCCAATCACATATAGATCACCAGCTTCACCCTGGTTTCCTCCATTTGTATCGAGTTCATTATTATTATCAGCTTCCTCAACATCTACTAATCTATGGGTATCATTGGTGTTTGTGGTAATCGATTCATCAACATGGGTAATCAATATTCCAGTTCCCGGTAAAGCTGAATCAAAACCAGTTGTCTTATATCTATTTTCTATAAGAAAATATTCCTGGCCACTCACAGCCAGTTTTAATATTGATTCATTCGTAGAAATGGAATTTAGAGAGTAACCTGTCTGATTAGATGATATTACGGTAGGAGTCAACCAACCCATCTGAATCTTAGACCATCCACAGAAATGTGCAGGTGTTGAACCACTTCCAAGCCATGTTCCGGCAGACATCATTCCCCATTTTCCTATTCCGTCACTTGAGTAATCAGTATCGTATAGATCAGGAAGATCTCCAAGATCATGTCCCAGTTCATGAGCAATGACTCCAAGAGCCGATGCTCCGTTTCTTTCCATTTCCGGAACTACTGTACCTTTTGTGATTGTAATACTATCAGCTGTTGATATATTCATACCCGACCAGCTCATTGACCATAGATCGTCGGTATTTGATCCATCATCTGTTTCCTGACCATAACCGGCATGAAATACCATATATAGATCAAATTGTGAATAATCAAAATCTCCATCTGCTGCTAAAATAGCATCTTCTATTACTTTATACCCATTCGGATCAATATTTGATGGACCACCATCTCCACCATAGGAGGCAAGTGTTCCAGGCATTGTGTATATAGTTGGACTAACGGTAAACTGTAGTGTACATTTACCATAAGAGTTTTCATTATAATATGAAGCTACATTTGAACAGAACGATTCTGCATAGCTTGCTTGCGTATTTGTCATCGATACATCGGTAAATTCAGCTCTTATAACAAGTACCTTTGTTGTACCTATAGGGCTTGGAGCATTAAGAGCTCTCGGTGCATTTCTCTTCTGAAGAAATTCTTCATAGGAATGATGATCCGCCGCTGGTCCTTTTAAAGGATTCCATGGAGCAGGTGGCACAGCCATGGTCGCTATGCTTACAAATAAGATAAGCAGTGCTATGTAAAAGTTTTTTTTCATATTAAAGTCCAATATCTCCAAAATTAGATAAATAAGTCGAGCCTAGATTTGAGACTCCTTTGCTCTCTGCCAGTGCTTTCTGTTCAGCAGCTTTAGTTGTATTACCTTCTGTATAATAAAGAAGTGCAAGAAAAGCATGAGCATCTCCATATGTACCAATTCCAAACTCTGAATCATAAGAATAATTTGAATTTACTATAGTTGTTCCCTGTTTTGTCATAGTCTCCATAATAGTTACTGCATCAGATGTCTTTTCCTGTGCAGAGTAACATGCTGCCAAAAGAAAATATGTGTCATCAGGAACAGGTGTACCATTTGCATTTGATATTATCTGCTCAAAATATGCTGATGTGGAACTATCTGTCACCTGTGCTGATTCAAGTTTTATCTGACAGTATTTTATACCTGTCTTAACTATGTTTTTCTGTTCTGGTGTTGGGGAAAAGTTAGGATCGTTCTCAAGTGCCTGAAGCTCAGTAAGTGCCTGAGAATATGATGATGTAGTACCATTATTTATATAGGTCTTTGCTGAAGATATCTTAGTGGAGACCGTTGTATCAGTTCCACTTATATTATTTGTTATGTTGCCTGAACCAAAATCATCTCCTCCTCCGCCGCCTCCGCAGCCGATAAGTAGCATCCCTATTAAAACTATAAATGATGTTATAAATAATGTCTTTTTCATTTTTCCCCCTATCTTAAGACAACTATCTTAGCTTCGTATTCCTGTCCATTTGAAAAGTCTATTTTCATAAAATAAACTCAATTTGCTACACTCTTTCCTCTTTTATCCAATAGATCCCAGATAAACGATGATGTATTGTTTCTGCTTCTATATATCTTTCTTCCTGAGACATCGAATATATCAATGTCGAAAGTGCCTGCATATCCTGTCTCAACAAACATAGCATTGCTCACAGGATTAGGATATATCCTAATATTTCCTGAGAATGCTGGTGCTTTAATAAACAGTGTCTTTCTTGTCGTATTTCCAAGATAATCTACTGCCTCTATATCTATAATCGGACTTTTTGCGATGTTTCCGAACATTATGGTATCTTCGCTTATATTTAAAATATTACCGCTACCCTTTAATATTCTGGCTTCTTTTATGAAAGAAGCATCATTAAATCCTACTAAAAGTCTTCCTGTCGTATCAAAATTAGTATTATCATCTATTACAGGAGGAGTACTATCTTCAAAAACAGCTGCAGCAAATATTTTTTCATTTTTTCTGACCATCTCATAAGGTCTCCAGCCTTTTTCAGTAAGATAGAAAAGTCCATTCCCTTTTACCATATTCTTTATCTCGACTGATGGTGCATGGATCGCCTGATCAAATTCCACTACCTCATTTTTAAGTGTTAGTTCATTTGATGCTTTTTCAAGACCATTCAGAAGGTTTTTACCAACAGTACATCTTCTGCCTTCACTACTATCATCCAAATTGAAGAATACTCCGCTTAAGAGCTCATATCTTCCAGGTGCGGAAATGTTGTTCATAGAATACTGCGTATCTGTAAGAATAGTACCTGAACCATCCTTTATCTTTAAAAATACTGTAAGATCATATGAACTCTTTATTCTGTAATTTCCTGTATAAAGCTTTTTATTTCTAGCCTGTGTCAATGTTATTGATTCATCTGAAAAACCTGTCTCTCTAACAGAAGCCTCTATTGTATAATTTGAAGGAAGCTCAGATGAGGTGTTTACAATTAGTTTATATAGTTTTGTTTCAGCAGGATTCCTAAAGAAAGTAGCCGCCACTCCAGGCGTTACATCAAATGAAAGTATACTGGCATTGACCCAGTTGCCTATATAATCTCGTGCATTTGAACAGCTAAGGTCTACCTTTCCTGTAAATTCTGTTGCTGATAACCATACATATCCTTCCCATACACCTTTTGAACTTTCATTATAAAAATCAATTGTAGTAGCATTCTTTTTCTCGACTTTCACAACAGGTGTTGGTCCTTGTATATCCATTGTGGTATTAAAGACAAGCTTTATTGAAAGCTTCCAGTTTCCTGACTGAAGCAGTTCCGCTACAATTGTTGAAGAACTTTTCTCAACTTCTGCTGAAGCTGTAGAAAGGGATAGAGTATCCCAATCAGTCGAATCTGAATTCGCATCTCCAGCTATGACCGTATCATATACACCACTTACATCATCATACAATTTAGCATCAAAATCAAAGACTATATTTGTATTTGGGACATCAGCCGTGAATCTTATATGAATAGTTGAATCAGAGGTAAGTCTATTTGCTACATTAAATGTAAATACTAGTTTATCGGTTGAAAGTTCATATTTCACCTCGCCTGCTGCCGGTGCTCCGGATACAGTCGTATATTCTGTACTTCCAACATAAAAATAAGTAGTTGTGCTCGAAAGTCCCGAGAAACCATCCGGAAGAGGTACTTCTACCCTATCCACACCACCTGCATAGGTAGATATTTTCGCACCTATATAGTAATCAAAGACCTGATCATAAGTACCTTTAACAACATAGGATGGGACTATTTCAGCAATTGCGGAGTCAACCGCACTGCTTGTTCTTATAAGGAGTGAATCACTTGGATTTAGCGCAGCAGCATCTCCCTCTACTAAAACTACCTCAACGGTAGAAGAAGAATTTCCAATATACCCTGATACCGTCTTCCCATCTGGTATATCACTCGATGTAGGAACATCAGCATCGAAACTTATCTCAATACCTTTTTCAGGATAAAGATTCGTGATAAGATCCCCCGAAGTTATTATAAATTCATTGTTGTTTATCGAGACATTATATTCGCCGGCTGCAGGATTAGTGGATACTTTAGATAAAGCAGAACCACCCCATCTCACAGACTGCATTGTAAGATCAGAATAAGTTGTAGGCATGATGACTTTAAGAATATCAATACCTGAATCCTGTGCTGTTATATCAGGAAGCACATTCATAGTAAAGTTCTTGGTCTGACCTTTAAATACGGTTGAAGGAGTTATCTCAGCAAGAGCTCCTCTTGCAGGTACATCTATAACATTAAAAGTAAGTGACCTTGTCTCTATCTGTGCATAAGCATAACCCTGTGTGGCTGTTAACTCGAAGTAGGAATCACTTCTATAGGTCGTATTATCAACACTTACAGTTGCAACAAGTCCAGATGATGTCGCACCAGGAGCATCTGCTTTGAAACTGACTTCTATCGGCTGTGGCTCGTCTACTGCAGGAGTAAACTGATAACTTATCTCATTACCAATTACACCTATTACAGCTGAACCTGTTACATCCTGGTCGTTTATACTAATAGAAGCACTTGTTCCATCAGGTGCACCAAACGCCGCTGGAAGTTCAACAGAGACTTTATTTATTCCTCTTTCAGTATTCGAGATAATAGGATAGATAGTAAATGTGAATACATTTGATGTTGATCCAACAATAACACTGTTATCAAGAAATCTTATGCCGTTTTCGGAAGCAACCGTACCTTCAGCGACAACAGAAGAAGCTGCAGGTGCACAGACAACGTTAAGAGTGTTAAGACTCATAGAATCATCAGTTGCATCACCTTCCTGTCCATAAACAGCCAAAGAGTTACTCATATTATCTACATATATCTTAAAATTCTTTCCATCATCTGAAACAGAATTATTTGAGTAATCTGATACAGATGGCACCTGTGCATAGAAATCTACCGCAAAGTATTCATCAGCTGCGAGATTCTCACTTGAATAATCTGTTATATCACCGGCGGTATCTCCATAAAGTTCTCCATATTCTACTATTATAAGATTACCCTGAGCATATATCCTTGCCTGTCCAGCTACCGGACTTGACGCGTATGGGAGAGTCTCTGTCCCACCAAGTGGATCTGGCACTATCACAGGATTTTCAGATGTATCCACATATGGATTGAGATAAGTCGAAGGCACCTCTATCACCGCTTTATTAAATCCACTGTTTACACTTATTATCGTTGGTTTAAAGTATAATCTAAATTTTTTCACTCCATCAAGTGGTTTAAGATGAACCGGTATTATCTCAGCTGAAACTGAGTCTACAGGTGATTCTTTTGTTATAACACTTATAGTATCTGTAGATTCTATTGCATCAGCATCACCTTCAGTTGTTATAAACGCATCATCAAGATATGTATAGTCAAGCCAACTTGAAAAATCTACACCTGTATCTGTAGTCATTGGAGCATCCAGTTCAAACCCGATTTGTATTCTTGAATCAGATGGGTTTGAATAATATATACGGTTTCCAAGCTTCACTTCCAAAGTAGCTCCAGTTACTCCCTCGGATTTTTCTACATAAGCTTCAAAATCACCAGGTTCGCCAGCAAAGATAGGTGTATAGGAATATCCCCCAACATTTATATCAAGTGAGCTTAGATCCATCCCGGAATGTCCAGGACAAGCTATTTTCACATAATTGATACCTATGTCTGTGCTTTCAAATTCTGGTTTGATCGTATATACGACTTTATTATTTACAGAGCCTGCTTTAACAGCGTTTATAATACTTTCAAAATGATCCTCACCACTTGAATCCTTTATAGTGAGCTCTGAATATGCTGTCCTTTCTTTTATACTATAACCTGTATAAAGATATAGTGAATTCCCATTTGATGGATTTGAATCAAGATCTTTAGGCTGGGCTTTAATTGGATGAGTAGCTAAACTATTATCAAAATATATTTCCCATAAACTTCCTTGAGGATAATCAACTGAACTTGAGGATATCATATCAAAACTTATATTTATAGGGAAGTTTGTTCCGTTTAAAGCACTGCCACCAAATATAAGAGTTATTACACCTGAACTTTCACTCATCTGAACTTCATCAACTCCTGGGGTTGTTGACACTACAGTGTATGTTGAGGCGTTTACCTCTACTGTTGCATTGCTAATATCAATTGATGATAATCCATTTGTATCTATTATGATCTTATCCACACCACTATCCTCTACTCCAGTTGTCATAGATGTATATATACGGACTTCTGTTGTCGAGGATGGTTTGACTACATATGGAGTAAGCTCAGCATACACTTCCTGAGCCTGTGCTGTCGCAAATACATTAAGAGGATCAGAAATATTATTATTAGTTGGATCACCGTCAACATCCTGAGCAGATACAGTTAAAAGATCATCTACATCTCTGTTTCCTGCTTTCATAGCAAATGCATACTCTCCAGAAGTATCCGGCATATCCATGGTAAGTGATATCTCAATAGTACAATTATTATCAAGTATTTTCTGACCAAGTTCTATCTCTACCGTACCATTTGAGACCGATGGCTGTGAGATATCGACAAGTGCTTGCGTGGAAGTTGGCATACCACTTGTTATTATAGTAAAATCAGTAGTCTCATTTTTAACATAACCACTACTACCTGACATCAAAACATTTGAAAATTCTTTAGGTATGGTAAGTACAAATTTATCAATACCACAATGCAGACTAGGATTAGACTGTTGAAGAACAATAAATTTAAATTGCACTGTTGATTCTATTCCACCTCTGTATGGCTGTACCTCGGCAGCGACCTGACTTGCAGGTGAGCCTGATTTCACTACAAGAGTGTCGTTATTGAGTAAAGGATATCCATCAGCTTCACCATCAGTTACAGCAATTTTTTTCTCAATATTTGAATTATCTACAAACACATCAAAATGTGATCCTGTTGGAAGATCTGAAGAAGCCGGAGTATCAGTGGTAAATTTTATCATTATGTTCTTTTCCACTGAATTATAATTTATTTCAAGTGGAAGTACCACCTCGGCGGTCTCTCCTACAACAGATATGTTTTCATTCAATGTAAGCAGGTTATCTCCTGCATATACAGTCCATGAAGCAGTATCAACAGGAGTATATCCTGTTGGGAAATGTATATATATAGTATCAAATCCAACATTTCCATCAGCTATAGTCGGTTTTATATCAAGTACCATATCTGTCTCTGTAGATAGTTTTACACATTCAGGATTTATCTCACCTGTTATTGATGCTATCTGATTTTTGACTACGGTAGTAAGAGTATTATCATTATAAATATCATCATCTGCATTTCCTGCATTAACTTCCATTGATTTACCAAGATCAGAATCTTCTATCTTTGTTATAAATACTGAAGTCGTATCTAAAGTAGAAGGCGATATAGCTTTAAAAGTAAACTTTAGACTCTTGGAGTTTATAACAGATGAATCGATATTCTTACCGAGTTCAATCTCAATAGTATCTGAATTAATAGTAGCATTGAACTGATTTCCTGACGGAGTCGCATCCTGCGTCCACGAAGTTGTATCAACCATTAATGTAGCGGATGATATATCAAGTCCTGTATGATTTTCAGTACCAATATATATTTTATCAAAACCTACATCAGAAGTTAAAAAAGCAGGTTTTATGTAAAGCGAATAATTAATAAGCGCGCTCTGAGCAACTATAGAAGGTCTTATCTAAGCAAAAGTAGATGTCTGAGCAATTATTGCATCATCCAATGGCTGCACTGGTCCGTCCTGATAAGAACCGGTTAATTTTGAATGTGTCAAATACGTTGTCCATGCAACAACCGCTACCATATAATCCTGCTGATCAGTCAATGAATCGATAATGACTTCATCTGAACTTGAATCCACTTCAACATAAGATGCGGTTCCCAGATCTGCCTCAAGTATAGAAGCACTTCCCTGTTTATAGTAAACTCTATAGACTGATACGGCTGTCTCAGTTAAAAGATCATAACTTACCTTTATCTTACCACCTGTATCCTTTGGAAAATCTATTGCCTCAACATTTGTAACTGCTGGAAGTACCTCTGTTGTAAAACTAAACTGATACTGTGTTTGCAATGGATTATTTGCCTTATCATCCACATCTGTGGTTATTGTCACTCTGTGCTCTATTCCATATTTCAGATCAGCAGATGGTTGTATCTTTATAATAGAATTCCCACCTGAATAAGAATAAGATACTGTAGAAGCTACCGAAGACCAGCTTCCAGAGACATATTCCTCTATTATTACAGAAGATCCATCTACTGTAGTCGCATCTAGTTCCTCGTTCATTGTTATCTCAATATCATTACTTACACTAATCTCAGTCTCACCAGTATCAGGTGAAGTAGAGACTACGTTAGGACCTGTTATATCTGAAGTCAAAGATCTTATTGTAGCTGAATCAGGATCTTTGTTTCCTTCTGAGTCCTCAGCATAGACACGCCAATAATAAGTAGTTCCCTCAACAAGTGGTGCAGCACCCGGTAGATTATAAGATGTCACATCAGGTCCCAATGTATCAGTGTCATGTAAAGATGAAAATGAGTTATTATCATCTATCTCAAAAATATAATGTGCTTCATCTGAATTTAGGTCCTGCCAGGCAAACGCAGGTGTAGTAGTATTTAGCTTAGCACCATCAGCTGGAGTCTGCAGTACGACTACTCCAGGTGCAGCGGAATCAATAGTTATTGTAAGCGAATTATCAGTTGCAGGATTTCCCGCTTGATCCTCAAGTCTAAAGGTAATAACATAATCATTTGCTGAACTAACACCTGATATATTCCAAAGGTAATAATATACACCAGCTCCTTCATAAGACAGATTATATGTAGAATCAAATCCTGTTGTCGTTGATTTTATATTAACTGTTCTTGTAGTATATTCGTTTGTAGTAGCCTCCTGAAGATTAAGTCTTACAACAGGAACGGATGAGGAACCATAAATCTCATCATTATCCGTTGGATCAGCATTATCCCATGAATCTACTGATACAATAGCAGGACCTTGAGTATCCACTGTGATCGTTCTGTATACTCCGGTCGTCTCGGATGGTCTATGAGGTCCTTCGTGTCCAACACCGTCTTTACCATAAACCTGCCAGTAGTATGTACCATCTGAGATTGATGATGAAAGTGTTATTGTATTTGTACTTCCATCTCCGGTTGACTGTGTCCTTACTATATTATTAAAATTCGCATCAGATGCGATTTCCAGAACATAGTCAGTCTCATCAGAGCCAATATCTGACCATGAAAAAGTTGGAGTATTATCAGATGTAGTAGTACTATCAGCTGGGGATACCAAGGATACAGCTGTGACATCAGAGTTATCAGAAGTTATTTGAGGATACGCGTTTCTTTCATTTCCACCATTATCCAGTACTCTTATAGTAACCTGTTTAAGTCCATCTGATACATTTCCACCTGTAAGATTCCAGGTAGCAGTACCGCCACTAAAAGTATCACATTCAACATCTGTATCACCAGCATTTCCCGTAATAAGGTGCACATCTGCTGTTATATTTGATTTCTGGATATTATTTGTATAATTATCACTAACATCGCAGGTTAAAGTTATAGAATCTCCCTGAGTAAAATAGTTTCCATGTGTTGCTGAAAGAAGAGACTCGTTGCTTATTGTTGGATTTGTCTTATCTATCTTGACCTGGAGAGACTGTGGAGAATTTGAAGAACCTGATATACTTACCGTTATTGTATAAGTAGTCTCATTAAAAGGTGAAATCAAAATAGTATTATTATTTATATAAGTGCCTGCATTGATCTCATAATAGCCATCCTGTGGACTTCCATCAGCTAATGTGCCCTCGGTAGGGTCAGGAAATCCTGGAGGAGCTGGAGAAACAGTTATAGTACCTGTCGAACCCTGATTCGATGAATCATATATCTGAACATAAATCGAATCGACTGAATCACCGTATACCTCATCGTTATCAGAAGTATCACTTGTATTCCATGTATCCAGGGTTATAGCTCCCATTGATAAAATCGAGAAAATAAATAGAAATGATGTTAATAATATTTTTTTATACATATGTCAGGCACTCCAGAATACCGTTTTATAGTCTATTTATCGGTATTCAGGCAGAATATTCTTATTTTACAGGTTCAGGTTTTACCGGTCGCCAGTTCGTTTCCTGCTGCTGACAATTACTCAAAGGTTAAATTTATCCTTTAAGTTTTTCCAGATTATTTTTTGCTTTTTGATTGTTCGGATCAAGTCTTACAACCTCTTCCCATTCTTTAACTGCTTCATCTTTCTGCCCATTTTTATAGTAAAAAATAGCTAGGTTATTTCTGATCTTTGGATTTTCAGGCTGTGCTTGAACACTTTTTTCCATATATTCAATCGCTTTGTCCATATTTTTACTTGAGTAGTATGCATTTGATATCTTTGTTAGTGCTTCCACATTCTGCGGGTCTACATAAAGCACTTTATTAAAAAGATTTATAGCAACATCAAGATTTTTTGCAGTATACTCAAGCAGTGCTTCCTCAAGTAATGCATTTATATCTACTTCAGGTTTACCTTCACCTTCTTCATCCTGGGTTGATATATTTTCTTTCTTTATCTGATCACTTGAAATATTTCCTGCTTCAACTTTATTTTTAAGATCTATAAGTTCCTGTGTTGTATCAGCAAGTCTTGTTGCAAGGACGGTCGCAAGTTTAAAAGCGATATTTGGTTGCGCTCCTATTATCTTTTCAAAATCCACCGGTTTTATAACAATTATGAGTGAATCTATTTTTGTCCTAATAGTCGCTGAACGAGGTTGATTGAGGAGAGTTCCCATCTCACCAAAAAAAGTACCTGAATCAGATATTGTTGCTACAACTTTATTTCCTTTTAATACCTCTACCTCTCCTCTTAAAAGTAAATAAGTCTCATCAGATTTGTCTCCTTCCTTAAAAAGGATAGTACCCGCTTCTATTTTTTTCTGAAAATTAGCTAATTGTGCCAATCAAGCCCCCCTTCTCTGATCATTTTCCCAGAGATTCTTATAATGGAATCCTCTTTCTGCAAGATCTTCTTTTGTCTTTCTATCAAAAGGAATATTCAACCAGAAAATCTGTCTTACTTCTTTTGGCAGTTTCGCTCTAGCTATTCTTTCCTCAAGAAGATACTGTTTGAAATGAAAGACAAATGACTCTTTGAGATCAGGGATCACTTTGCATTTTACATCTTTTCCTTTTTTCTTCTGTGTCTTTATATCCTGATGCCACATATAATATTTTCCGGTTATTCCTTCTTCAAGCCATCTTGCGCCAGCAGAGGTCTTATTTTTATTCCAATAATAATCTGCTAATGCCTGTGCAACCAGTTCCTCCGGTTTTGTCTGAGAATATAGAGGAAGTAGCATCTTTCCTCTACCACTTTCCTTATTCTCGGGATCTATAGGATCCCAGCAAAAGCCATTATTACCGTAACATGGCATTAGACCAACATAGGGAACCTTTTCGGATTCAATTCCCATAAATTTTCTATAAAAGAAACCTGGAAGAAGATTGAAATAATCATCAAGTATATCCTTTACCTTCTTTCTATCAAGAAGAAATGGGGTGAAAAATTCGCCCACAAGAAACGGAAAATGATTTCCACGTGGTCCGACACATATCTTACACATCTCTCTAAGCGTATTATATTCTGACATGACTTCTGTTGTATTAGCCTCATCCTCAGAGACATCAACTTTTATCATGCTGATCTCTTTTTCAAGTTTTTCCTGTTTTTTCTTAAGAACCCTTGCCCTCATACCAATATTATTTATAGTTCCAACATACTGGTTGATCTTGGCAACACTTGTGGAAAGATCGATTGCATCATAGCCTTTGTTGGCTATTATCTTCTTACTTTCCTGTTCAAAAAGATTTATATTGTCATCCCTCATCTTTATCATATTATCAAGATTCTTCTTTGTTATTTTAAGCTCTTTCTGATACTTAGCCTTTATCATACCAGGATCTTTTTTTGAAGAACCCATCTCAGATACATCATCACCTGCAGATATTGATATTTTGCCTTTTCCAACAAATTCAAGCCACTCATCCTGATAATAGACTGGATACTTTTCATTTTCATCAAAAACAGCTTTATCAAATTCTATCTCGTTAAGCAAACTCATCTTCTCATCATCAAGAAGTCTTTTATCTATATAAAAAAATCTATAAAAAGTTGTTTTGACAGGATCTTTTCCGAAAGGGAATTTTAAAAGTACAAACTCCTCCATGTTTTTATTAAACAGGCCTAAAAATTCGCCTTTTACATCGTTCATCTTCTCATCATTATCTATAAATTGCTGTATTCTGTTTTTTAATTCATCATCAAGAAATTCATTTACATCATCTGGAAGTTTTTCCATAAATACTTCAAGATTGGAATTTTGATCATTTTTTACAACCGGAGAATCATCATCAAGATCCAGATCATCCAGATCATCTATTTCAAGATCAAGTTCAAAACTCTCTTCAATATCAAGATCCAGATCATCTTCATCTATAAAATAAGACATAACAACCTCTCTTTATCTATATTTTTTATCTTTAAAAAACCTTTCAGCACCGTCTATAAAAAGCAAAAAAGCTTTTTCCAAAAATGGAGCTATAGTCTCCTCTACTATAAACCTTAAAACCTTTGCCAATTCTTTTTTTTCTGTTAATACATCGTTATTAGATCTGTTTTTATTTTTCGCACTATGCAATGATGCATCAAACTTTTTATCATATTCGACAAGGATAGCTTCCTGAGGGCATTCTCTTTCACATGCCAGACAGTATATACATATCGAGTTATCGATCTGATAACTTTCACCATTATCACTGATCGCTTCAACTGGACAGATTTCTGCACATTTTCCGCAGTTTATACATTTTTTTACGTCTATATTAACAAGCATACTTTAACCTCTTTTTTATGATTACAATACTAGAGAAATTTTATCACTTTTTGTTATGATAATCAAACTTGAGAAAGAGATAAGAACAGTGAATAGTGAGTAGTGAATGGTGAATAGTGAAAGGGTCTGGCTTATTACTATATTATTTTTGTAAATTACATTTTTTTACACATCTTGCACAATCAATACAGTTTAACTGATCTATTCTTATCTTGTCTTTTGAATCTAAATATATAGCATCTGTCGGACATACATCTTTACATCTTTTACAGCTAACACAAATATCAGAAGCTTTTATCTTCATTGGTGAAATGATTCTTACAATAGATAATAATATTCCCGTTGGGCAAATATATCTACAGAAAAATCTATTTATAAAAAGACTAAAGAAAAGTAAGATACATCCCAGTATAAAAAATTTATCTTCGGTATCAAATCTAAAAAAGTAATTTAGAACTTCAGCATCTGAAGTCAAACCAAACATAGATTTAAAATATGAAATGATCAAAACTAAGAAATAGATCACTCCAAATATCTTTAATACTCTATTAAAAAAAAGTGGGACTTTCTTTTTTAAACCAATCGAACCTAAAAATTCTGAAAAAATTCCAAAAGGACAAATATGAGAACAATAATATCTTCCTGTAATAAAAACAAAAATAATCAAAATAAAAAATGTTGTTAAAATATGATTCTCAAAAAAACTTAATAATACAGATATTGTATTAGATATTGAAAGCTGTAAACCAAAATAATAGAATATAGCAAATATATTAAAGATACATATAGCAATAAAAAGATCTTTCTTCTTTCTAAACTTTATATAAATAAGATTTAAACCTACAACAAAAATTAAAAACAAGATCAATTCTTTATTGAAAGAATTTTTTTTCAATTCTTCATCTTTTAGATAAGCACTTAGATAATTACCACAATATATCACTTCGTCTTTAATTGCTTTTGATGAATACGTAGCGCCTGTTATTGCATCTACATCATCTGCTATTTCAATCAGATCTTTTCCTATAAATCTATCAAGAAATGATTTTTTATCAGTAATATATTTTATATAAGCTGGGGTCTCTTTATGACCTGTTATTTTAATATCCCGCACAAAGAGATCTTTTGAAAATTCTATATCCAGATCTATATGACCAATATAGCCTATTATTTGCGGACATATTTCCTTGCTTTTTAGAATATAATCATTCTCTTTTTGATAAATACCTTGCGGATTTGTCTCTTCAGAAAATACAAAAAGAGAAAAGAAAATTATAATAAATATAAAGTTTATAAAACGAACGTTTTTCTTAAACCATAAATGACAATCCATAATCACACCAGTTATCCACCAGACCCATAGCTTCAGGTTGTTTTACTACTTCCTCGCATTTATAGGTTAACATCGGATTGTCTACTTTTTCAAATTCAAACAAAGGTTTCCATAATTTTTTAACATCAGAATTTCTCGTTATATAAGTCTTGAATTTTTTCACCCAGGCTTTAAGATCAGAGTTTTCCTCTTTAACACTTAAAACGATAGAGATATGAAATGGCATAAGACAGAAGGCATAAAGATTTATCTCTTCCAGTATCATACTTCTAAGTTTTATTTCTGTAAGAATAAGATTCAGGATATCTGATTGATATAACAGATTTACATTTCTGGTATTTAATCTTAATCTATATACTTTTTCAATTTCCTGTTCATTAATAATACCGGAAATATTAATCACTTTACATCCTGCCTCTTTTACCATGAATATCCTCTTGAGATTTTATTCCCTGATATTTTTTTTTCGGAAAAAAAAAGAACTTTTTTAAATTTAAAATTCAAAATTTTTTTTTGTTCTGTATTTATGCGGATTTGTCGCGGTAGACCGGTAATTTAAAAAACACCGTTAAATAAGGTTAGAACGTTAAGACGTTAAAAAGTTTCACTGGAATTAGTTTTTAGTTTGTAGTTTTTACTTTGTGGTTTGTAGACTTCTTTTAAAATTCCTCTTTTTTAAGTTTTTTATATCCCTTTAAATCAGTATATATTAGCTAACAGATTATGAAGTATTCAATTTTTAGAAAAGTGAAAGCTGATAAAGTAATCCTAGCGGGCTTTCAAGGAAGTTTGAGCTATTATAAAATTTGAAGACAATTAATATGTAGATGATATATGCTGATTTAAAGGGACAATTATTCTCCTAACAGGTCTTTGATCTCATCATCTGAAAGAATATCATCTCTTTTTATAGCTTCTTCTACCTTATCTTCAGAATCCTCACCTATCATTTCCTTAAGTTGATCATCTGTCATCATAACAGTTTCATCTATTTCCTGATTTATAAGGTTTGTAGCTTCTTTGATTGCTTCATCTATATCATCATCTTCTTCTAAATCAGTTTGTGGTTCTGATTCCTCATCACCAGACTCCTGACTCGCGACTTCAGACTCATCCTGTTGCATTTCTTCACTTACTTGAGCTGCTTCCTCAAGAAGTTTGTTCATCTCATCTATCTCAGCCTGCTTTTCAGGGGTTATTTCTTCTACCGATTCCTCTGCCTCAGGTTCTTCTGCTTCAGGTTCCTCTGCTTCAGGTTCTTCTGCTTCAGGTTCCTCTGCTTCTGGTTCCTCTGCTTCAGGTTCCTCTGTTTCAGGTTCCTCTGTTTCTGGTTCCTCTGCTTCTGGTTCCTCTGCTTCAGGTTCCTCTGCTTCAGGTTCTTCTGCTTCAGGTTCCTCTGCTTCAGGTTCCTCTGCTTCTGGTTCCTCTTCCTCAGGTTCTTCTGCTTCAGGTTCCTCTGCTTCAGGTTCCTCTGTTTCTGGTTCTTCTGCTTCAGGTTCTTCTGCTTCAGGTTCTAGACTTTGTTCTTCAGATTCTTCAGTCTCTGTCGAAGTATCGGGTTCTTTCGGCTCTTCATCAGTTTCTTCAGATTCTTCAATACTTTCCGAATCTACCCATGGAGTGGGTTCCTCATCAGATAACAACTGATTTACAGAAAGAGCAAATATTTCATCAGAATGTTTCGAAATAAAACAGATATCACTTTTATCAGCAAATTTATCTTTTAGATCATTCACATCTTTTTCAAGTTCTTTATAGCTATTTATTTCCGTTTCTTGATCGATATTCCTACAAACTATTTTAAGAAAAAGTTTCTTATCCGGAATTTCCTTTATAGAACTTGATTCAAGAAAATCCCCTACTTTAGTCTCAAAGTCGATTATTATATTACGACATATCTCTGAAATATCAAATGCGCTTGTTATTCCCAGAAAGATACTGTCAGTTACATGGGCAAGATAAAATTCAGGATCCTTTTCATACGCGATATTAAATATCGTCTGTGTAACAAACCCCATTATATTCTCACCATATGATGCTCCATATTTATGAATATAATCATCCTGATTTTTCACATAAAAATAGGCTATCTGAGCCCCTTCTTCCTGTTTTATAACAGAATCGACTTTTTCTGCTATTGAAGCAGATGTGGGAAGTCCGGTAGAAGGATGTGCTAACCTGTCCTCAAGTCTTGATGCCCATAGAAAATCAATCATATTATTAAAATTCAGGACAAACTCGCCAAATTCATCATTTCTGTAATATCTTACTTTTTGTTTAAACCTACCTCTTGTTATGTTTCTGGCAACTGAAATAAAGTTTTTAAGTGGTTTGCTTATATAGTGAAAATAGAAAAATATTGTCATAAAAAGATGGATGATAGCTAAAATCGCTGTCCCAACGATTATCTTCTTGACCATATAATAATTTGCATTAAGAATATTTGATACATCATAGAAAAATACCGTGACAAATGACACCTGACCGGCTTTTCTTCCAGCAGGTGAAATAATACGTATTATACCATCAGAAAGTTCATTGTTTTTCATAAAATCTTCATATAATTCTATATAATGTTCTTTGTCTTTCTGATCGTCTTTAATTGCTATCTGTTCTCTTAAAAGATAATCTGCAGGTTTTATATCAGATGTATATTTAATCTCCTGTGGAAGAACAAAAAATTCAGGCTTAAGATCATTTTTATATCTGCTTATGATCTTATCCATACTTCTATTAAATACTACCATAGCCTTAATATTAGCATCCTGTTGAAACATCCTGTTAAAATAAGCTCGAAAATCCTCTGTAGGAATATCTCCTTTAAGCAATGTTATGGCTAGTTGATTTTTTTCGGATATCTTTTCTTTAAAACTATCGTAAACAATACCTCGCTGAATAGAAAAAACCATATATGCGACTAGTGAAGTGAATAATAATAGAAATAATATAGTTAAAGTCAAATGTGGGACAAATAACGGTCTATATTTTTTATTTTTTATCTTCCTGCTTAATTTCAAAATTTTCCTCCAGAGAAGCTACAAGATTATAAGCTATCTCGTTTATATTTCCTGCTCCCATAAAAATAATAAGGTCGTCCTCTATTATATTATCATCTAGAAACTTCTCGATTTCCAGAAAAGATGGTATATAAAATGCATTTCCACCTTTAGACACTATTTTTTTAACAAGATCTTTTGAAGAGATCATCTTCTTTTCAAGTTCAGTATCCCTTACAAAATATATATCAGGAACGATAACTATATCAGGATGAGAGAAAGAGGTAGCAAAATCATCAAGTAAAAATCTTGTTCTTGAATGCTGATGTGGTTGAAATACAACTATTATCCTATTTTTCTTAAAATTTTCTCTTGTATATTTAAGTACAGTCTTTATTTCTGTTGGATGATGTGCATAATCATCTACTATCATAAACTTTTTATTGTATAGGATCTCAAAACGTCTTTTTATACCTTTAAACTCGCTTAGTGCTTTTACTATTACATCTGAAGGGACCCCTATCTCATGACAAAAAGAAAATGCCGCAAGTGAATTTATTATATTGTGCAGACCAAACAAAGATAATCTTATCTCTATTTCTTCTTTAGCAGGAGTAAGCACCTTGTAGAAAGTCTCTCTTGCTTTATTAAAATCAATACTAAGACATCTGTAGTTTGATTCTTCTTCAAGGCCATAGGATATTTTTTTTACATCAACCGATTCAACTACTTTTTTTGTATTTGGACAACCATTGAAATAAAAAAGAATCCCATCCTCTCTTATATTTTTTGTAAAATCTATAAAAGCTTCTTCTATATCATCAAGATTTCTATAATAATCTAAATGATCCTCTTCAATATTGTTGATTATAGCGTATTGAGGTTCCAGATTAAGAAATGACCTGTCATACTCACAAGCTTCTGCAACAAAAAGATCTCCTGATCCTGCTGATGAGCTTCCCTGCAGTTGATTAACTATCCCACCTATTACAAATCCAGGGTAATAATTGGCCTGTTTAAGAATAAAAGCGATCATAGAAGTAGTCGTAGTCTTTCCATGAGTACCTGCAACAGCTATTCCCTTTTTAAGTTTCATTATATATCCAAGCATCTGGGAATATTTTATTATCTCAATATTTCTTGCTTTCGCTGTAAATATCTCAGGATTTTCGATTGGAATAGCAGCTGACCTTACAACCAGTTGGGTTGAACCTGAAATATTACCACTATTATGAAAATTATATACCATTATACCGTTTTCTTTTAGTGTTCTAGTTGAAATATTATCATTAAGATCAGAACCACTTACTTTATATCCCATCTTATGAAGAATAATTGCAAGTCCAGACATCCCGGTCCCACCTACTCCAATAAAATGTATATTTTTTCCAGGGTCAAGATTCAGGTTCATATTTTAACACCTATAACCTCTCTTACTTCATTTATAGTATTTTTTGCGATTATATCACATTTCTTTGCACCTTCGACTAATACATCCTTTATATAATCAGTATCTTTCAATATCTGAGCTTTCTTTTCTCTTATAGGTGTTATTAATTCTTTCATATGAGATAGTAATATTTTTTTACATTGAACACATCCAATAGATGCATCAACACAACCTTTAGCACATTCCGATATCTCATTTTCCGTGGAAAAGATCTTATGCCATGAAAAAACATTACAGACAGCTGGATTTCCTGGATCCGTCTTTCTTACCCTTGCAGGATCAGTCTTAGCCTGCATTAGTTTCTGTTGTATCGTCTTATCATCATCATCAAGACCAATATGATTATTAAGACTCTTACTCATCTTATTCTCTCCATCGATTCCGAGAATACGTTTTGATGAAGAAAGGATTTCCTGTGGTTCAGGAAAGATATCCGTATTATATCTTGCATTAAATTTCCTTACTATCTCTCGTGTGAGTTCGATATGCTGTACCTGATCTTCTCCCACTGGTACAAACTCACTTTTATAAAGTATTATGTCAGCCGCCTGAAGAACAGGATATGCATATAATCCAAGATTAACATTGCCAACATTCTTACTCGATTTATCTTTAAACTGTGTCATTCTATTTAATTCTCCCATAGGAGTGACACAAGATAGTATCCACATCAATTCTGTATGCTCTTTTATCCATGATTGTACAAAAAGTTTGCATCTTTCAGGGTCTATACCACAAGCAAGATAAGTTGCGGCAAGATCTATTATTCTTTTTTTCATATCTTCTTTTTCATAGTTTATAGTAAGAGAATGATAATCTACTATTGAAAAAACACATTCATATTTTTCCTGAAGGTCTACCCAGTTTTTTATAGCTCCCAAATAATTACCTATATGTAAAGTACCGGTAGGTTGAGCACCACTAAATAATCTTTTCATCTCCACACCTCGTTTTTTATTAACATACATACACTAGAAAAAATATTACCAGAATTCAACAGTAAAATAAAGACCTTATTAACGTTAAGACGTTTGAACGTTTCAACGTTATAACGTTAAATTGTAAACTTTAATTGACTTATTATCCCAAAATTGTTTACAATTTTTTCATGGGATATGTACATGTTTATACCGGAGATGGTAAGGGTAAGACAACTGCAGCAATAGGTATTGCTATGAGAGCTGTTGGTGCAGGAAAAAAAGTCTTTTTAGCTCAGTTTGTAAAAGGCATGAGATATTCAGAATTAATCTCACTTTCAAAAATTCCAGAGATAACTGTTAAACAATTTGGCCTGGACTGTTTTATTTATGAGAGTCCAAAACAGATAGATATTGATAAAGCAAGAGAAGGACTTGACCTGATAAGAAACATCATCACTACAAATAAGTATCAGATGATAATACTTGATGAGGCAAATATAGCATTATACTACAAACTCTTTTCTATTGATGAACTTCTAGAGGTAATAGAATCGCGGCACGAGGACATCGAGGTCATAATAACCGGAAGAAAAGCTCCGGATAAACTAATTGATTATGCCGATCTGGTCACTGAGATGAAAGAGATAAAACATTACTATCAAAAGGGTGTACATGCAAGAAAAGGTATTGAGAGTTAAGCTTCTTTAACCTTTTTCCTATTATTCTGAGGTTTCTTCCTATTATTTTTAGGATCTACTTTATTCGATTTGTTATTACTTGTTTTGGTTTTTGCTATAAGCTTTTCATTGTTATTGTTTTTTCTGACTTTATTCTTAGGATTACTCTTTTTCTTCTGATTATTTTTCTTTGAATTATTATTTGTTTTTATTCTATCTGAAAATATCTCTTTTATCGATCTTGTCCTAACATGATCGGTATATCTCTTAAGAGCATCAGGTGGTTGATATGAGTTTTCCAGATTACCTATTATAGTAAATATACCATTGTTCTGGGCAGTCTGAAGTGCTGGTCTTATATCTGTATCTTTAGAGAAGATTATTACTTTATCAACATGTTTTCTGTAAGAGACATGCGCTATATCAAGTCCCATAAGCATATCGACCTGTTTCTGAACAAAAATAGGTGAAGCATCTTCGTGAAGACCGTTTACCTTAAGTTCACCAGCTCGTATTGATATATAGTCCGCGCCGGCAAGATCATCAAAGAAACTTGAGGTCTCATCATAAAAATTCTTAAGGTCCTTCTCATTTTCAGCAAAATATTTCTTGAACTTATTTTTCTGATTCTGTGTAAGATTCTTTCTTTCCATTATTGCATCAAACATATTTTTAGGTCTAAGTGGATAAGAAGAATAGAAGAATATCCTTAATATCTTTTCATCTTCTTCTACAAAACCTGAAAAGAGTTTTATCATATCTTCAGGATCATGAAAGTTCATTATTCTGTTTCTTGTAACTTTCTGAACTGTATATATATCCTGTTTAAAATTTTCCCAGTCAACAAAAAAGGCTACTTTTACCATGTATTTGAAATTATCAGTTAATATAGAAATAGTCAAGTTATAAAAGAACGTATAGTAAACATTTAAAATTCGATTTATTTAAAACCATGAATCATCTGCTGTTTTCAGATGTGAGTGAATATTATATTTTGTGATCTTAATATTTTGATCTTCTTTTTCCAAAAAAGAATAAGCTGTGTTCTCATGTCTAAATTTCCAGCAGTCATCAATATCTGTACCTTTAATAATGGAAAGAAATATTGCGATTATTCCTCCATGCGAGAATACTGCAATATTTTCACCGGAAATCGTTTTTAAAAACCGCATCATCCTCTTTCCAGCATCTTTTAATGTTTCAGCATCTTTGATATTTACTTTTGAAGGAGATTTCTCCCAAGTCATCCTAATTTCATTCGTGAAGATTTCAGATTTTTTCTTTCCCTGCCAGCTACCCAGATAGATCTCTCTTAAGTCTTTTGATAATATAATATTTTTTTTATTAAATCCTGATGATAATATGGCTGTCTCAAATGCTCTTGCCAGATCTGATGAATAGACTTTATCAAATATTATATTATTTTTTTTAAAATATTCTCCCAGAGAAATTGCTTCTTCCTTTCCTCTATCAGAAAGAGAATAATCCAGGTGTCCCTGGATTATTCCATTTTTATTGCCTATTGAATTTGCATGTCTTATTAAAACTATATTTTTTTTACAGCCCATTTACTTTATAGATCTTTTCAATTGCTTCTTCTGCTGCTTCTCTTACCACCTTATACTGATCATATTTAGCCTCTTTAAGAGCAGGTATTGCAATGATGTCGCCTATCTTACCAAGAGCTATTGCAGATTGCTCTCTTACCTGTTTTATCCTATCCTTAAGTAGCTGTATAAGCGTATGTACCGAAGTATCAGCTTTAAGTTCGCCAAGAACAAATGCTGCATTTTCCCTCATAAATCTGTTTCTATCTGAAAGTTTATTTATTAGTCTTGATATAGATTCACTATATTTAAGTTTTGAAAGGATTATTGAAGCATTTTCCCTAACAAGTTCATTATCGACTTTCATACCGTTTATAAGTTCATCTATAGCGTTCACACCAATCTTTCTAAATGTCTCAAACACCTGATTCTTGACCCAAACATTGTTATCAGAATATGCCTGGCAAAGTGGTATTACAGCACTTATATCAGAAATATCTCCAAGAGCATTTACAGCAGCTTCTCTAACTCCTGAGTCATTATCGCTAAGAGCTTTTATGATCGTATCAGTTGCTCTTGTATCCTCAAGCTGACCAAGTGTATCAAGAATCGAAGTCCTGACAGGAGCAGAAGGATCTTTTATATTTGATATTAAGATGTTTACTACTCTGGTATCTTTTATCTTTCCAAGAGCCTGTACGGTCTCTATTCTAACTTCTTCGTTTGAATCTTTTAGTACCTGAGCCAGTGGATCAACTGCTCTTGCATCCCTTAATTCACCCAGCGTATGGACTATAGTTGCCCTGACTTTTTCGTTATGATCTCTTAAAGTCTTAGTAAGTGGTTCTACTGCCATACCGGAACCAATCTTACCAAGAGCTTCTACTGTTAATTCTCTTATTTTTTCATCTTGAGCTCTCAGCTGGCGAACAAGTGGTTCAATTGCCTGAACATCTCCAAATTCTCCAAGAGTATAAACTATTCCTTTTTTATTTGATTCTTCTTTTTCAAGTCTTTCCAGTAGTAATCTTATTATTTTTCTGTCAGATATCTTTAAAAGAGAATGTGATATATCTTTATAATGAACTCCCGCATTGACATCGGATACCATAGATACTAATGTCTCGATTGCTTTTGCATTTCCAAGTTCTCCGAGTGCGACTACACACCAGTGTTTCAACTCATTATCTGCCTGTTCCATTATATTTATAAGACCATCCACCGTTTATTCACTTCCGTATTTACCAGCAAGATCTACTGTACTTTTTCTAAGACTTTTTAGTGCTTCCCTTGATACTTCTACAACATCCTCTACACCAAGAGTCATTACCTGCGTGAAGTCTTCATTTGACATAGTGTCTTTTAATATTGAAAGGATCATATCATTTACATAATCCACATCGTTCTCACCCATCACTTTTGCAACATCATAACGGATCCATGCATAGGATTCTTTTATAGCTGGAAGCAGATAATCACTCTCCATTATAGTTCTATCTATCTGTATAAGGGATTCTATTATCTGTTTCTGAACATATTCACTACATTCAGATGAAAATCTTATAAGAGGGTTTACCGCTCTAACATTTCCGATTAGACCAAGAATTCTTACCATCTTTTTAAGTACATCCTCTTCTTTTGTCTCAAGAAGAGCTTCTAATATATCAGATACCGCAAATTTACCGATGTTGACTATCGCATCTATAGCATTTTCAGCAACATCTTCGGAATCATCAAATAACATACTTATTAGTTTATCTATAGATCTTGGATTAGCTATCTTACCAAGGGATATTGCCACTTCACTTCTTACCTGTCCATTAGGATCACTGACAAGTTCAAGAAGAGCCTCAACACATATCTCACTTCCTATCTCTCCGAGTGCTTCAACAATTTTTTTCCTGATCTTCTCATTCTTATCATCTATCATTGAAATAAGTGGCTCGGCTGTCTCTTCAGCCTTTAGCATACCAAGAGCTTCTATTGCAACGATTCTAAGAGAATCATCTGTGTTTTCTCTTGCTACTGATATAAGTGGTTTTATTGCAACTAAAGAGCCTGTCTGACCAAGCGCCCATGCCACATTTTTTCTTACTTCTACATTTGGGTCCTTAAGAGAATCTATCAGAGGATCTACAGAAATATTCTGTTTTAATTTTCCAATAGCTGAGGCAACTTTTATTCTAATATTCTCATTAAGGTCTTTAAGCAGAGCAACAAGTGGCGATACAGCAACAGCTTCTCCTATCTCACCAAGAGCCCAGACTGCGTTTTCTCTTACAAATTCGTTAGAATCTGATAACAGACCTATAAGCTGTTCGACAGAATCCGTGTTTTTAATTCTTCCAAGTGCTTTAGCCGCCATCTTTCTTACATCATCAGAGGTATCACTGAGAGCTTTAAGCAAAGCTTTTCCGGAACTTTCAGATGCGATATTACATAAAGCTTTTGTAGATACATATCTTATATCTTCATTTCCATCAGCAAGTAGTTCTTCAAGAGGCTTTGCAGCTTTTTCACTACCTATCTTACCCAAAGATTCTGCGGCTATATATATAAGGTCCTCATTTCTATTTTCAAGTGCCTGAATTAATATATCCACAGCTTTTTCATCTCCAAGCTGTCCTAGAGATTTTATTGTAAGATAACAAATATCCTCATCTGATTCAGTGGAAAGAACATCCACTAAAGGTTGTACTGCTTCTATATTCTTTATCTTTCCCAGACTATCTACGATTACCTCTTTAAGGTCTTTTGAAGCATCATCAAGAAGATTGACCATAGCTGATACAGATTCTTTGGCTTCCATCTGACCTAATCTTTCAACAGCTGAAAATCTTTCATCATCAGAAGACGGCATCTGTAGTTTACTGATAAGATCTCTTATTAGTTTTTCTCTATCCACCTCTTCCTGATCCATTTCCTGTTGCAATAAATCATCCTGTTTACTTTCAACAGGTCTCTCATTTGAGGATTCTTTTGTCATCCTCGCTTTTACCCTTTGTATCATTGGAAGATCCTTCTCATTAACATTATCTTCATTATATTCTTCAACTTCCATTTGAGAAGAAACACTTTCCATCTCCAGTGTATTTGAACCATTTTCCTTAACTTCTTCAAAATGTTCCTGATAAAACTGTTCTTCATTTGATAGAGTACTATTATCTTCCGTTGTTATCTCTTCAACAACTGGTTCTTTAGTATCATTTTGATTATCATATGCCATATCCCAAATATCATTTTGAGTATTAATATCTGAGATCATTTCGTTTTCTTCTTTTTTATTATTCAGATTTAAATCAAACTCAGTATCGATCTTTGGAGGTAACAGATCTTCATATTCGTCATCATATTCTTTTTCTTCTAATTCATTTTTTTCATTCTTGGTAGCTTCATCACCCATACCAATATCAAAAGAAATATCGTCATCTTCAATATCTTCTGTATTTATTTCAAAAGAAAGATCGTTAAGATCATCATCATCATCAATAGAGATCGAAAATTCGTCTTCAGGTTCAACTACCTCTTCTTTCATTGGTGGAAGGATATCTGAATAATCTTCTTCTTCATCAAAAGATACTTCCGTTTCAAGATTAAAAGAATCATCATCATCTGAGGTTAGTTTTGAATCTATATCACCGAAAAAATCTTCCTCTTTACTATTTGAGGAATCTTCTACCATAAGTTCTTCCTCTATCTTACCGGAGAGTTCTTCTGCAAGATCGGAAAAATCATCTAATGGATCCTCTTCATTTAATTTTTCCTGAACTTCTTTTTTTGCTGGGAGAGGAGTTTCTTCTTCAAAAAAAGAATCCAGATCATCTGTATCTCCTTTTAGAGTTGTATCTTTATCATCTTCTGTGGATTCCTCGAGTAGATCTTTAAAAATCTCATCATCTTCTGATACATCAGGTATTGATAGATTGGTTTCATCAGCAACATTAGCATCTTTTGGATCTGATATTTCATTAAAGAAATCATCATCAGAGAATAATGAATCTATATCCTCAGAAGAATTTGAGACATTATTATCCTGATTGTCTGACGAAACGATATTATCCAGATCTATATCGAAATCAAACTCAAGATCCTCATTTGAATTTACATCAAGCTGTGCTCCACATTCTACACAGTATCTATCCTGCTCGTTATTTTCCTTCCCACATTTCTGACATTTCATTTAAGAACTCCTCTCTCCCCATGAACTCTTTAAATTTTTCAGATAAGAAATCTTTAATTTCCTCATATTTAAAATAAGATAGCACTTTTTCTGCTACCTCTTTACACTCATCGACAGAAACAGACCTTATCAGTAATTTTATTTTAGGTACTGACGATGAAGTCATTGAAAGTTCAGTGATTCCGAGACCGATTAGTACCGGTAGACTACGAGGGTCTGCAGCTAATTCTCCACAAACCTGTACTGGAAGAGAATATCTTTTAGCTTTTTCCACAATCTCTTTAAGAACCATATATAGAGCCCTGTTATACCAGGAAAAAAGATTAGCTATTCGCGAGTTCATCCTATCAACAGCTAAAAGGAATTGCAGCAGATCATTTGTACCGATACTAAAAAACTGTACTTTTTCAGCAAAATAATCCATATATAAGACAGCTGATGGAACCTCTAACAGGACTCCATGTTCTACATTGTCTGAAAATTCTACCTTAGATTCAATCAACTCAGCTCTTGCTTCGTCAAATAGTTCAAGAATCTTATCCATTTGTATTGGTGTGCTTACCATAGGGTAAAGTATCTTTATCTTGGTATGTTTGGCCGCTCTAAGTATTGCTTTCATCTGAGTCTTTAATATCTCAGGCCTGTCAAGACAGATCCTTATGCCTCGCCAACCAAGAAACGGATTGTTTTCAGATCTTATATCATTGATACCCTTTACATTCTTATCTCCACCAGCATCAAGTGTCCTTATGACAATAGATTCCCCGTCAAAAGTCTGAGCCATCTTTTTATAATATTCATACTGCTCATCTTCATCAGGTATGTTATCTCTATCCATGAAAAGAAATTCTGTTCTGAAAAGACCAATGTTCTTTATTCCGTATTCCTTCATCTTATTTATCTCTGTGGAAAGCTGAATGTTGGCACCTATTGAGATTTCAACTCCATCTCTGGTAATAGATTTCATCGTCCTTGTTGATTTTTTCTTTTTTCTGATCTTATCGTATTGTCTTTTTAAAAACAGATATCTTCTCAATTCTTTATCTGTAAGATTAAAAAGGACTTCTGACTTCTCCGAATCTATGACAACTATATCTCCATCTGAAAGATAATCTATTATCCTTTTAATACCTGTCATTGCCGGTATTTCAAGTGAACGTGAAAAAATAGCTACATGGCTTGTTATACCACCTTTTTCAGTGACTATTCCTGCAACCCCTTCTTCTGCAAGATGAAGAAGCTGAGTTGGTGTAAGTTCTTCAGCTACAATAATAAAACCTGAAACATTTTTAAGTTCATCTAATCCTATATTATTAAGGTTTGATATCAATCTATATCCTACATCCTTAATATCTATTGCTCTGTCTTTCAATAGTTCATTTTCTGATTTTTCAAATTTTGCTACAATATCTTCTACTACTTCTTTTATTATCCAATCAGCGTTTTTCTTCTGCTCTTTGATCCTTGAATATATCTCAGAATATAGCATAGGATCTTCTATTATCTGTGCGTGTGCTTTAAACACCTGAATATCAATCCCTTCAACGCCTTTTCCATTTTCGAATTTATCAATGGTCTCAAATATATCATTTTTCACTTCAAGAGTCGCTTTTTTAAATCTTTCCAGTTCATGCTCGACATTATCTATCGCGTACATCTCAAGAGAAAATGTATCTCTTATAACACGACATTTTCCAACAGCAACCCCTTCTGATACTTTGATTCCTTTAAATATCAATTTTTACTCCTCTCCAAAACCTTTTTCAAACATCTCATTAAGTCTATTAAGGACTCCTTCATCATCAGAAGTACCATTTACCGAGATCTTAACAGCAGTACCTTTCTCAGCCGCTAACATCATTATACTAAGAATACTCTTGGCATCAGCATGCATTCCATTAGCTTCCAATTTAATATCTCCATCATATTTAGAGCATAACTCAACTATCATTGAAGCAGGTCTGGCATGTATTCCTAATTTGTTTATGATCTTAACTTTACTCTCAGGCATATCTTATTTTCCACCAATATATATATTAACTGAATATTTAGTCTCTTCAGCTTTTTTTAGGTTTATCTTTTCTCCAAGAGCTACTACACTAGACTGATATATCTTTTCAAATCCACCTTCTGATAAGGATACAGTCTCTATAGGAAAAGTCCATATTTCTTTATCTTTATCCGATGTTATATCAAAAGATACTTTTTTCCATTCATCTGTGATTGTTAGATTTTTTCCTGTTATCTCGTTTTTTCCATCAAGATAAGCATATTCAAGTTTTTCTCCATTAACAGAATAATATTTGTCATCACTGTGTCCGCCAAGCATGGAGAAGTTCATTTCCATTATATTCCAGATATCTATATCAACATCTGAAATATTCCTGATAGTATAATCTACTTTTATGGTATTCTCTTCTAATATTATCTTTTTTGAAACATAGACTGGCTGAAATACACCGTTTACCCATATATTTCCTGTTCTGGAGAGCAACAGAGAACTCGTACCATCGCTTTCTAACATTATCTCACTATCGAACGGCTCAACTACAAAATCGCCCTGTTCTCCATATGTTACTGTTGAAAAATTTTCAAGGTTTGTATCCGGATGTACAAAATGGTCTATAAGAAAACCTCTTCTATACCAATCATAATTCAATATCTTATCAAGATCTTTTTCTTTGACGACTATCTTATCATCTCCCTGTGTTGGATCATTCGTCACCTTACCTTCTTTTATCATTTGAAGAAGTCTATTATGATATTTCTCGAATTTTCTGGAAAGTGTATTAACAAAGTTAAAAGAACTTCGAAGATGATCAGCTTCAAATACGCTTCCACCCATATGAGGTTTGAAAAACAACTTCACATTTTTTCCTGAAAAGATTATTTCGTCATCTCCATCAAGGTCAATATCTTTTTCAACGATCTCAACTTTTCTTTCATCATCCTTATAGGCAATCTTTTCAGCTTTGATTATATTTTCGTAAATTGCGTCCCTTAGATGTGGTAGATAAAGACCACCAAAAACACCATGCCAATATGGACAATTACATTGAGATGCATAGAGATGTTCAATCGCTTTTTCCTTTTCTGCTCCCTCTTTCATCATATGGACCTTTTCATGTGCAATTAGCATTCTCTTATGCATTGAATTACTTTCATTATATTTAAATAGAAAGTTTCTAAAATAACCACCTCTTATATATGACCCGAATCTTTCGAGATTACCTGTATCTTTGAGAAATTTTCTGAATTCTTCAACATCTAATTGCATGTCCGGAGGCAATGCCCATTCAAGCATCTCACTATAACTTGCATTGTTCAGATAAACCAGTCCCGTTGCTTTTCTTGAATCTATCATCTCTGAAAAAGTCATCATATTTATTGATTCTTTATTATTTATGATCTCTGCGAAGAATCTCTCAAGCCATTTTTCCTCATACACACTATGAAAAGTTCCAGGCCAATCGCCAAACTTTTCTCCATCATCTGCCATTGTAATCACTTTCTTTTGGGATTGATCGGAACGACTAAAAAGATATTCCATAGCATTATCAACAGAATCAAAAGGTATTACATATCTTGAACCCTTATCAATTGGAATGAGTTTAATAGTCTTTGAACTATCCTCTGTTATAAAATAACCGTTATCCAGAACATCTCTTGATATACCACTTGCTATAAAATGAGAATCATCCAGAACAACATATTCGACACAAGCTTCATTAAGACTTCTTACCAGATTTTGTTCCCAGACTCTTTCAGCAAGCCACATACCTCTTGGAGTATAATCAAAGTGTTTTTTTATATATTTTGTAAGCTTTAATATCTGACCCACTTTATCCTTATCAGGAATAAGTGGTAAGATAGGTTCATAAAAACCACCAGTCAAAAGTTCGATCTGACCTCTTTTAATTAATGTATTGATATTCTCAAAACATTCAGGTTGATTTTTTTCGATCCACTCAAGTAATATTCCTGTAAAATGAATATTGACTTTAATATCAGGGAACTTTAAAAGCACATCAAGAAAAGGTCTATATGCATGTTCATAGGAATGTTTAAAAACAAAATCAAAATTACCGATAGGTTGATGATTATGAATACCAAAAATAAAGTTAACCTTTTTCATATAACAGCCCCCCGATGCAAAATATTTAAGGAATTATACTATTTTAAAAAAAAACATTCAAGTTGTCTAAATAATAAATATAATCTTATCTTATGTCTTTTTGAAAGATTCATTATTATTTCTTTATCTATATTAAGAATATGCTGTATCCTGGTCATCTTCTTAAATAGGTCTTTACGGATCGGATCACTATAAAGCAAATTCGCGTCAGCATCAAAATCTTTTGATCTTTTATAGACTATCTCATCTGGAATCATTCCTTTAAAAGCTCTTCTAAGAATATATTTCTCAACATTATTGTTTTCTACCATATCATCGGTAAGTGATAGTGATATATCTCTAAAAAACGGTGTATTAAAAAAAGAAAACCTTTCCTGCTCTGTTATTTTTCTTGAGTTATCAGCTAAAGCACATTGATTAGGTATATGAATTGCTTCTATAACAAATTCTATCCTCCCCTTTAAAGAAGAGAAATCAAAATCCTTCATACTTTTATCATATACTTCTTTTATAATATCCTCTTTAAATATATTAAATAATAGTTCTCTTGGAAAGACAGAATATTCGTTAAGATATTCTTCTAATGTCGGAGTGCGATCAAAATTCTTACATATTGAATAATCACCAAGATATTCGTCTGCTCCCATTCCGGTCAAAAGCAGAGAAATATTTTCAGACCTGGCTTTTTTAGAATGAATTACATCATCTACCATACCTTCATTAATAAAAGGATGAACAAACTCCAAATCTTTAAGGACTTCAAAATAAAGTTTTTTATCAGGTTTTAGACAAAAAAGCGGGATATTTTGAAAATATTTCATAGCGTTTTCAATATCCGTCTTGTAATCCGCTCTGTATAAAGAACAACCAGCTTTCTTTATTTTGTCTCTCATAAGAGACATTACAATAGTAGAATCAAGTCCACCTGAAAACATTATATAACAATCTTTTTCAATCTTTTTTGAACATTCTAAAAATGAATCCCTTATTTTTTTTACAGCTTCATCGACATCTGAAATAAGGGAATGAGTTTTTTTCTTTTCCAGTCTGAAAGGTATAATATCTTTAAAGATGGAATAGTGATAGAAATTACCCCCAAATATCATCAACTGACATAATCCTTTTTCATATAAAAGAACTTCCCGCTTTGATAAGACATCCGAAAGATCATGGTAGATCATCGGACCTTTTTCAGAGCGGGAATAATATAAAGGTCTATCTAAAAAACTTCTTGTTTTCAATTTAATCCGAACTTCCACCAAAGAAGCTGTTTACAACGTTTCCTACAATATCAAGTTCGCTTCCCTGTTTACCACCTTTAGTATGTCTCATAACACCGATTTGTCTTCTGAGTTTGGATAGTGTCATACTCTGAAGTATGACTTTCCCAGGTCCTTCAAGCGTTGTAAGAAACAATCCTTCCCCACCAAATAGAGCTGTCATGATTCCTTCAGCAAGTTGCACATCATATTTTACAGTTGATTCAAACCCAACTACAGAACCTGTATCCACCTGTAGTTTTTCTCCGGGTTGAAGTTGTTTCACAAAAAAATCTCCGCCAGCATGAATAAAGACCTTTCCTTTACCAGAAAATTTTTCAAGAATAAATCCTTCTCCACCAAAAAGACCGGCACCTATCTTTTTCTGAAACTCTATATTAAAATCCACTGTATTTTCTGCACAAATAAATGCATCTTTCTGAGCTAAAAACGGGACTTCCGATACATCTACCGCTTCTATTCTTCCAGGAAATTCACCTGCAAAGGATACAACACCGCTTGAACCTGACCCCACAGTAAAATGAGTTGTAAAAAGTGATTCTCCAGCGACTTTTCGTTTAATAGCTCCCATTATCTTACCGCCGATACCTTCACCTGCAGCTTTGGTCTCCATCTTTACATTAGGCATCTTAAAAAACATCTTTCCAGCTTCAGCATATAGTTCTTCACCTTGATCGATCTTGATTATTACAAATTGAAGATTATCACCCTTGATCTGAAATTCCATTTTATCTGACCTCCCTTTTTATTGTCTCCTTATAAATTATCTTACCTTTCTTTATATCTACCTCATATATCCTATAAAATATAAGACTATCACTAACTTCTACAACCATGAGATGATTTTCCGGACAAACAATATAATCTATCAGGTCGACTTTTTTATAAACAAAAACATCCTCACAGCCACTTATAACAGCAATTACATTATCTTTCCTATAAAGGGAATGTAATCGATCTCTTTCATAAGAATATTTTGCCCAGGAATCTTTAAACCGAGGTAAAGAACCTTTAATATAATACGGTCTATAACCTATTATAAACTTACCCGAATCAGAAGTATCAACTAATTCTTTTTCAAGCCAATTAGTCTGATCATTTGAAAAGAAAGAACCATGTCGTTCCTGATTTGAATCTGTTATTATAAATTTTTTATCCTCATAGTCAAAAGAATAAAATGTATTATTATCTTTAAGTCTCATAAGATATCTAATACTTTCAGCAGTTTTATCCCCCAGATATTCTCTTTCTCCAAGGACTGGAACAAAAGGTTCTTTTAGGGAAGAGGTAACACTGAGAAAATCTATCCACTCCTCAATATCATCAGCTCTTTTGACATAATCACCAACACCTAAAGTGAAACTGACTTTCTCATTATTAATATATTCGACTGCAGCCTTGATTAGCTTCCTGTCATTATTCATATCACCTAAAACAGCAAATTTAAAACTATCATATAATCTGTACATCTCTGTTGAAAGATTTCCATATTTTTTCGCTAACGCTCTTCTCTTTATCAATCTTTCATTTTTTAATTCTTTTGCTTTTATGATCTGTTCTTCGCTTCCTACTTTAAGTATATGGTTTGTATATCCATCTTCACTTATAGTTTCAAGATCATCTCTTAAAGTCCATTTACCGTCAACTATAAATTTATATTTATACTCTCCAACCGGTAATCTTAGATTTTTTTCAAAAATCCCTTTTTTGTTTTTAACTAACACTATCTTATCAGCGTCCCAATCATAAATATCTATTGCGACCTTGACAGCATTTGCATCAGGAGCATAATAGGAAATCTGTATATTCTTCATTTCCAATGAAAAAGAACATACAGCTATTAAAAATAAAGATATAAATACAAATAAAAATCTTTTCATTAGATCTTTAAAATGGAATTAAACAGATTTCTTAATCTGCTATCATTTTCCCCATCTTTTTCCTTATTTTCTTTCTCTTCCTCTTTCTTCTCTTCCGCCCTTACTCCAAGGGTGCCAGAAAACTCAGAGTTAAAATATTTATCTGCTGCTTCTTCTCTTTCCTTTTCTGTATCAAACTGAGATCTTATTGCTTCAAGTTCCCCGCCATCTAAAAATACACCACCACAGGCTGGACATTCATCCACTTTGACCTGTCTCTTTATACTAAAATAATGTTTAAGCATCTTGATATCTTCACATCTGGGACAGTCTCTTTTATCATCGCTGACTTTTACACTAGGATCCTTTTTTATATTTATAAGTCCATCACAATTTTCATGGATCTCATCAAATTTCTTTAGTTCATAATTATCAAACCATATTCCCGCACATCCATTCTCACAAACATCAACTTTTACACCGTTTACATCTTTTTCCGTAAGATCTCTATCACAAGCCGGACACTTCATAACGCCTCCTAATATTTTAAATAATTGTTACATATAATATATATCAAAATTACTATTATGACAATATATTAGTGTGAGTAGTAAATGGTGAGCAGTGAATGGAAAAATTTTTTATCATCAGATTTTTTATCAATTGTTTACTATTTTAGGCTTTACACTTTACGCTTTACAAAAAAAAGCCCCATTTGAGGGGCTTTTTATAAATTTTATATTTAAAAGCTTTATGTCAATCTCGCAATTCTCTCATTAGGTGATACGATCGATGTTATTCTGATACCAAAATTTTCATCAATGACTACTACTTCACCTTTTGCTATAAGTTTTCCATTTACAAGAACATCTATAGATTCACCTGCGAGTCTCTCAAGCTCTATAACAGACCCGGTACCAAGTTCAAGTATCTCTTTGACAAGCATCTTGGTCCTACCGAGTTCAACAGTTATCTGTAAAGGTACATCAAGAAGAAGATCAATATTACTTGGAAGCTCAACCACTTCTTCTTCATCTATATCAGCAAACTGAACATCGCTCACATCATCATCATCGAATCCACTTTTTCTTTTTAATTTTCTACCATTTGATGTAACTTTGTTTTTCTTTTTCTTCTTTTTTCTTACTTTAGGAGGCGCTTCTTCATACTCTTCTTCCTCTTCATCATCATCTTCATACTCATCGTCGTCGTCATCGTCTTCTTCGTATTCTGGTTCTGCTTTTTTGACTGGTTCATTTTTTTCTACAACAGGTTCTGGAGGGGCTTCAGTCGTTGCAGGATCTTTCATCATAGCATCTATCTCTTCCTGAGAAAGTCCATCATCGCTTGATTCTGGAGCAGTCTCTTTTAAAACCGACGACGCTTCACCTTTCATGATCTTCGAAAGAAGTTTTTTAGCTTCTTCAACTGAAAAAAGTATAAATAGTTCACTTTCATCTTCATCAGTCATCGCAAGTTTAAATACAGTGCTTACAACATCTCCTGAAAGACCTGTCGAAGATGGGTCCTTAAGTTCATCTAGTTTTGGTGGTACATATCTTCCAGCTATATCGTATCGATTTTTCCAAAGCATTATAACAGATCCAAATACCTGATCAAAAAATGCTTCAGCTGCTGATATAAACTCAGGTGCGAGTTGGTCTATTTCAGCTCCACCAAGCATCATAGATGCAATATTTTTAATAAAATCCTGTGAAAGAAAGACTTCAGATGAGAATTCGAAACCCTCATTGAAGTTCATATTCATATGAGAAAAGCCATTTATTTTTTCTGATATCTCTCCAAGTTCTTTTACTTCTATAGAATTAAATTCACATTTAGCATTTTCATTATTAGCAAGAGTAATCAATACCGAGGCTGCACCGTTTGAGAGGAGAACAAAAAACTCTTTTAATGCATCGAGTTCTTCATTTGTAAAAGACCCATTACCACCAGAACCTCCACCGCTTGTATCTTCAGGTGAATCCTGCTGATTATTATCTCCACCGCTATTCCCTTGCAGCAAAGCATCAATTTCTTCTTGAGTAAGTAAAGTATCACTCATATGTTAAGGGCCTCCTCGTCATCTTTAATCGTCTCACGGACAACTAATGCAACCTTTTTTCCTTTTTTTCCGGGTCTTCCTCTGAATTTTAGAGAACCGTTTACAACTACATTTAGATTATCGGAAGCTTTGGTATTTAACTTAATAATATCTCCCTTTCCTAATGTAAGAAATTCCTCTACATCTAATCCAGATTTTCCCAACTCTACAATAACTGGTATTTTCACACTCTTTAATTTACTTTCTATGTTTAGCAGATTCTCAGATGAGATCTCTTTTTTCTTTGGTTTAAACCACGCCTGCGTAGTCAGCTTAGTGATAATAGGTTCAAGTACAATATAAGGGATACAAAGGTTCATTATCCCTTCCGCTTCTGCTATCTTGACTTCAAAAGTTACAAGAAGCACCATCTCATTTGGCGGCACTATCTGAGTAAATTGAGGATTTGACTCAATAAACTCTATCTTTGGAGAAAGCTCAATTACCTGAAGCCATGATTCTTTAAAAAACTCAAGTACTTTTACAATAACTTTTGATATTACTGATTGTTCGATATCGGTAAGGATTCTAAGTTGATCAAGAGTTCTTCCCTGTCCACCAAACAATTTATCAAGTATTGTAAATATAAGATTAAGACTCATCTCTATTACCGATGATCCTTCAAGAGTACCAAGCGATACTATCGATAAAAAGGTTGGATTGGAAAGTGTCCTTGTAAACTCTTCATATGTAAGCTGATCCACTGAGACCACTTCAAAATGTACAACCGTTCTAAGTGAGGTTGATAGATAAGTAGTAACAAGACGAGAAAAAGCTTCATGTATTCTATTTAAAGTCCTTAACTGTTCTTTTGCGAACTTATCAGGTCTTTTAAAATCATATATCTTTATCTTTTTATGAATATCCTGACCAGCAGCCTGATTTCCAGCAGAGGCTGGACTATCAGTTGCGGCAGGCGAACCTGCTGGTGATGCACCACCAGAGATTGACGATAAAAGCGCATCTATTTCGTCTTGATTTAATATTTCCTGAGCCACTCAACCCTCGCTTAATAAATTTATATCACTGTACTAGAAAATCTAAAAAGTAAACTTTCACTACCTTTCGAACTTTTCCATCATATACTCCGCCACCTAGATAAGGTCTAAGTTCCTTGTTAAGTGCTAATTTTATTTCCTGCTGAAGTACTTCGTCTCTAAAATGATTGATAGCTTCGATAGCAGTAATTCTGACCAATATCTTATTTATGACATCTCTCACAAGACCAAGCTTATTACCAATCACCTCATTGACCTCTATTTCACTTACTCCTAAACGTATCTTTACTTTTATTATCCCATTATTATCGGAGGTAGGTACAAGAAATTCATCCAGATCATAGGTCGCCTTTTCAGGAATAATAAGTTCTTCAGTGTTTACCTGATTTTGCATATTCAACACTCTTTTTGATACACCATAAGCAATTCCTGTTACTATAATTATTGATATAACACCTATTATTCCAAATATAAGATATTTGACCATAGGATTACCAGTTTTTACTTCTTCAGCCATCTTACCTCCAAAAAAGAATTCTTAAATATATATATCGACATTTATTCTACTATTGATTAGCCCCAACAACTCCAAGTATGACAATATCGACTCTTCTGTTTTTTGCTCGACCGGAAACATCAGGTGTACCATCCGGCTTTGTATTTGGCGCTACCGGTCTAAATTCACCATATCCAGCTCCCGATATCTTATCAGGTGGGAAACCTTTTTTTTCTACAAAATATCTGACAACATTCACCGCTCTTGCAGCAGACAGTTCCCAGTTTGTCTCAAATTTCTTTTTAAGTGTACTTCCTATTGGTTCATTATCCGTATGCCCTTCTACCGCAACTGGATAATCAAACTTATTCAATATATCCGCGATCTTATCTAGTACTATCATATTTTTATTTATCTTAGCTTTTCCCGAATCAAATAAAGTCCTGTCCTGGATTCTTATAACCCAACCTCTTGGATCAGGTAAGACCTGAAAATCGATCTTTGTCTCTCTACCAAGTTTATCCTTGATTTCATTCCCCTCAGAATCTTTTAAAGAAACCTTTTCCAGTTCCTGAGATATCTGAGCCAATTCTTTTCTTAGTTGTTTCATCTTTTACTTTTTTTTATTTTCACTTATCTCTTTTATTTGTTCAGGTTGATCATCGTCACTTTCATCCATCTTGTTATTCTCTTTGACGTTTTTTGCCTTTTTAAGCTGTCCCTGAGAGATCGGTTCTCCACCATCTAACACTCCGAAAGCTCCCTGAAAAGAATCAACGATTCTTTGAAATTTCACAATATCCAATGTTGAAAAGGAGAATAGCAACACAAAGAAACAAAGAAGCAATGTCATACAATCACCATAGGTAAGTGTCCAGGACGGTGCCCCTTTTGGGCCTTCAGGTTCTTTCTTTTTTCCCATATTTTATTCCTCTTCTTCTCCAGCTTCTTCTTCAGATGATTCTGATGATGCTCCCTGTCTCATTGCAGGTGGAAGGAAAGCTTTAAGTTTTTCTTCAACAATTCTTGGGTTATCTCCAGCCTGTATTGATAAAAGACCTTCAAGCATAATATATTTGATAAGTATTTCCTCTGCACTCTTTGCTCCTAATTTTGAAGAAAGTGGTATACAGAAAAGATTGGCGATTACAGCACCATAAAATGTTGTGATAAGAGCCACCGCCATACCAGGACCCAAAGCATTTGGATCATCAAGTTTACCAAGCATCTTAATAAGACCAATTAGTGTTCCGATCATACCAAAAGCTGGTGCAAGTTCTCCCATCTTATCAACCATCGCTTTACCAGTTGAATGCCTGGTCTCAAGATACTCTATCTCAGTCTCTAATATTCTTCTTACAAGATCAGGGTCAGTACCATCAACTACAAGCTGAATACATTTTTTAAAAAAGGTATCATCTACTTTTTCAACATCATCTTCTAGAGCCAGTAGACCTTCTCTTCTAGCTTTTTCAGCAAAACTTACAAGAGAAGAGATGGTATCTAAAGGGTTATGCACCTCTTCATGAAAAGCTTTTTTCAATACATTAGGCATATCCTTCATCTGTTCCATAGAAAATGATATAAACACACCACCTAAAGATCCTCCAAAAACAATAAGCATAGATGGAACATCTATAAAAGCTGCTATTTCAACACCGATTCCAGATGCAACTAGCACGGAACCTAATATAATACCAATAATTGTCGATTTATCCATTATTCATCTCCCTCTTCTCTAAGACAAAATATCTTCCTTTTAAGCTTAATATATTTATCGACAATTTCTTCAGGCTGCTCTTTTACAATAATTTTTTTACCGGTCGTCAAAGTTATAATAGTATCAGGACTCTTTTCCAGTTTTACTATAAGTTCGGTATTTAAATACACTTCTTTGCCGTTAAACTCAGTAAGACAGATCATACTCTCTCCTTTCATAAGTAAAGAAACCAATACATATTACATAATACAAAATTGTTCACTAACAGTAAAATATTAAGACTGTTAAAGTTGAAAATTGGGAGTGCAGAGTTGCACAACGTAGTCGACAGGACCCAGAATATAAACTATCAATATTAAAAAAATTTACTATATCTTTAAAATATATTTTTTTTTAGATAAAAAAAAGCCGGTCATTAAAACCGGCTTTTTTTTTAATTAATTAGCTATTTTATCGTTTAAGATTTACAAGTTCCTGTAGTAGCTGATCGGCAGTCGTTATCGATCTTGAGTTAGCCTGAAATCCTCTCTGTGCTATTATCATAGCGGTAAATTCTTCCGAAAGGTCAACATTTGACATCTCAAGTTTACCACCAACAAATGTACCTGCACCTCCAGTTCCAGCAATTCTAACAACAGCGTTTCCTGAGTTTCCGGAAGTTGTCCATACAGAACCTGAAAGTTTTTCAAGACCGGATGGATTTTGAAACATAGCAAGAGCTAGCTGACCAATGACCTGAGATCTATCGTTTGTATATGACCCGACGATCTGACCAGAAGTATCTACATAATAACCGTTAAGCATACCCATCTCATAACCATCCTGACTTCTTGCAGCTGTAGTGAATTCCTCTGAATCAAACTGAGTTATTCCGAGCATATCAAAATTAATATCAAGCTGCTCAGCTCCTGGTGATGTAAATGATGCTACCTGCACAAGATCAGGATATGAGACACCGTTTGCCTGTCTTGTTGCTTCTCTGTCAATTCTTCCAATTTCGTTGAACTTCAATACACCCTGTCCAACGTATCCTCTCTGGGAATCCCAGAATATACTTTTCATAATATTTTTCTTTTCCTGTTCTGTTGGGTTCTCAGTATCTTTTATAGCATTTGGAAATTTTTCAAGATAATCTGTCACAACTGGATCATCCATTCCAAGTGAAAGCCAATATCTCCATTCGTTTTCATCAGTTTTTTCAAAATTTGTGGTTAGTTCATGTGGTGTACCCTGTGAATCATATACAACAAGACTTGTTGAATGCTGAACACCTGAGTTGATATTGAAAGAGATTGCCTGACTTGTTCCATCTCTTGTTATATCAATTTTTTCTGAACCAAGTGGTATCTCTCTCTGACTACCTGTTGAAAGCTCTGTAAATAACATCTGTCTTGAATCAGGAGATACACTAAGATCTAAAGTCACTCCGTTTACATTAAACTGTGCTGGTGATGCTGCTATTCTTGTATCTACGTTTGCTATCTTACCAGTCTCAGATATTATTGACATAGTACCATAATCCTGAGAATCTTCTGCTATAGCATCGCCGTTCATATCAAGTAGATTCCCATCTTCGTCGTATACTTTCCATCTGTATACATCAACAACACTGTTGGAGGAAACATCTTTTTCATAAACAATATTTAATTTCTGTTCTTCATTATTTATATCCCTGAAAGTCCAATAATTTGCTGCGGGTGGTTCTGCTGGTGAAAGTGTAAACACAAAATTATCTCCACCGTTAATTACAGAGTTAACACCAGGCATTGAATAAATATCGAAATTTCCATCTACTTCTATACTCTTGATTCTTCCGTCATCGTATACATGTACAAGTGCTACAGAATCAAATGTTGCAGTAGACTGATCCATGTCTATTGCATTACCATCATTATCAAAAGCTCTTAATTCATAAAGATTCTTACTTCTTTTCTGCATCTTGAAAGAGATCTCTTCCTCATTTGGTTTTACACCATAGACCATTGTATTCTCATCTGTAAAGAATCTGGAATCTGGAGAACCATCTTCGAGATTTGAGTTAGCCATTAGATTTGATTTAAAAACCATATTCTTGGTAGCTTTGGCAGAAAGTTTCTCAAGATCAAGGAAATTTATCGGTTCAAGAACTCCACCGGTATTTACCTGAAATTCACCTTCTGTATCATTCCATTTTGCAGGCCATCCCTGAACTCTATAACCTGTACTTCCATGAACAAAATCTCCAGTTGAATCTATCTGAAAGTTTCCAGCTCTTGTATAAACATCTTTCTGACCATCATCCACTATAAAGAAACCGTTACCTTCTATCGCAACGTCGGATACATTACCGGTCGTCTCTGTTGAGCCCTGACCCATTATCCTATCAATTGCAGCTGTCTGCACACCAAGACCAATCTGCTTAGGGTTTATTCCACCAATATTATCACCTGGTGCTGAAGGATACCCTATAGTCTCGTTAAAGATATTTGAAAAGATCACCCTTGATTTTTTAAATCCTGTTGTATTTACATTAGCTATGTTATCAGAAATAACATCCATCTTTACCTGATGAGCACCGAGACCACTGATCCCGGAAAATAATGAACGCATCATATGTCTTTACATCCTAAAGGTCTTAAAATTCTTAATACTTCATCTACAAAAACAATATGATGTGTAAGGGGAAGGAAGTATATCAATCGGTCAATACTTCCATAACATCCCGTCAAGGGTCCTGTCATTTTCTCCCCGTTTACACGTCACACACCAAATACCGCACTATCGATATTTGTAAAAACATTCCCTCTCATGCTGTTTTCATCAACAGCTGTTATTATTGTCTTGTTTTTTACACTGACCACAAATGCATCGTTATCTACCATTATCAGACATTCCTTTGCACCTTTTTTGTCAGCTTTTGAAACAGCTTCCTCCAGTCTTTTCATACGACTTTCATCAAGCTTTATTCCCCTCTCGTTCATTCTGCTGATAGCATGCGAAGAAAACTTTAACTCTTCGTTTTTCAGAGATTCCTGAAATACATCAGCAAACTTCTTTGTTGTCTTCTTATTTTTATTTTCAAGGTTTTTCTTATGAATCTGAGATTGTCTTATCCCAAAATCATTTAACCTGTTTACCATTCCCTCTCCTTATCTTACAGCTATTATTTCTTCAGGAAGTACCGCAACTCCATCAACATCAAGATATGTCGTTCCATTATCGACATAAGCTGAACCTACGGAACCCTGAACCTTACCGTTCTGAGTATTTGCGACAATCTCCTGACCAAGAAACATCGAGATATCTTTCCAAGGATTTTTGCTCTGTTTGACAAGTTCCTCAATATTTGAGTTCATCTTCTCCATCTGTTCAAGTGATGAGAAACTCGCAAGCTGTGACATCATCTCCTTATTGTCTACCGGATCTATAGGATCCTGATTCTTCATCTCTGTGATCAGAAGATTCATAAATGCATCTCTGTCAAGATCTGAATTTACCTGTCTTACATTATTTTTGGTCGCTTCATAACTATTGATCTGATCCTGAATATATTCAGAAGAAACATCAGCCATGACCTACCTCTCTTTCCTAAACATTGACATTGACATCTCTTCTTTGGATAGGACCAAATGCTCTGATCACATCCTGAAAGTTAATAGTCTTTGCCTTCTGTCTGTTTTTTTTGTTTTTTTCGTTGTTTTTTTCCTGTCTTTCCTGATCCTGACCGTTTTTTCCATCAGGATTTACTATGATCTCAAAAGCATTAAGATTGACACCTTCACTTTTAAGATTGGCTTTAAGTTCCCCTGCATTTGCCATTAAAGCGTTCTTTGCCTCACCATGTTCTGTCATTATCCTGATGTCCATCTTCCCGTCAATTCTGCTTATTAGGACTTTTACCTGTCCCAGCTCTCCAGGTCGAAGATTCATGGTCATTATCTGTTTTCCGTCTACGTCAGCGTACTTCACCCTCTGAGTAAGATGCTGAACGACCTCTCCTGGAGAATAAGTCTTAAGATTTCCTTTAAGATTATCCATGTTCTCGAAAATATTCTTTTCTGAACTTTCAGTACTTGAATCAAGATTCACATTGTTTGAAAATCTCATGAACTTTTCAAGATCATTTTGCATAGGATCGTTGTCTTTCATCCTCTCAACTATTATTGTTGTTTTAAGAATCGTTTTGTTCCCCTCTTTTGAGATAAGTTCTTTTTCGATCACCTTTATAGTCTCTTTTATCTGAAGTCCCTCATCCTTGACCTCAACAGTTTCCTTGACATTCTCTTTAATCTTTTCTTTGAGTGCTTTTAAAACTCTGTTAGGAACATCTTCATTTGAGATCTCTGTAGCTACTTCGTATGCATTTTCGGAGAAAAGATCATCGATCAGATCTACCTTCTTACTGGTCTCTTTAATATTATTATTTTTTACTTTCTGTTCTTTACCCTCTTTACCCTCTTTGATCCTTTCATTATCTTTGTCACCATTAAAGATTTTACTGATAAGGTCTTCTTTCACATCGTTTTTATCAGGATCTTCCACTTCTACTTTAAGTTTCACTTTTCCGTCAGTGATCTTTTCCAGAAGTTCTCCGATCTTCTCGAGGTTTTCAACAATGATTTCCAGATCTTTTACATCAATATCTTGATCATTTTTGATATTATCAAGACTCGATGTATCAATATTTTTTTTATTATCAACATCAATATCTTCAATCACCTTCATAAACTTTTTTAACAACTTATTTTTAGAGTCTTCACCGTCATCAATACCTGATAAAAGATCACGTATCTTTTTCAAAGTAAGCTTGGACAGATTATCACCCTGCTTAATAAGAGCTTTAAGTTTATTAAGTATTTCTTCACCCTCCTTATCAGACATATTCTGCAAAGCATTTTTTATTGTTTTTTTCAACTCTTTTGAAGTCTTACCCTTTTCTTTTAGAGAGCTAAGCAGTTTTCCAAAATCCAGACCTTTTAAAGAATTCTTTTCAGATCCTTTTACCTTCTGGTCGCTTTGCATATCTATATCCGATATAACAGCTGTTCTTAAGATAGTATTCACCTCCTTTCAATTGATTTTTTAAACATAAACTCAGGTAATATATCGGCAAACCTGAAGTGATACTTTAAGTTTTATTAATAAAAATAAATAAAAAAAGGACAGATACCATCCGTCCTTTTTTTGCGAAGTTCTACCCTTGCTTTTTATTATTGTTCGTCTGCAAGATTTATCTGTATAAATGATCTTTCATATTGGATCTCTGTCTTCTGATAATAAGCTTCTTCTATCCCTTTATCTTCCATGACTTCTTCCGTCTTATCCTCTGAAGGTGCAAACCTTTCCTCAAGACCCTTCATAGTCTTATCATAGGTCATTTTAATCACATCCTTTAAAGGATCATTATCCTTTATAAAAGGTTGAAGCATTGAAAGCGCTTGATTAAAACCACTTAAAATATTTCCTTTTGCCCATTCAAGAAACTTTTTAGGATCCTTCTGTTCCATATCAGAGTATTTATCATCTTTATTAATAAGATTATATACAGCATCAGCATACTTGATCAATCTGTCGGATACCTCATCACTACCCCAGTCTCCTAACATATCATCCAATTTTTCCGCTTCAGATTTAGTTGGATCGACTGGAAGTTTTGATGTCTTTTCCCATATCGCCTGATAGGTAAGCTTATAACTTTCTTTACCCATAATGATCTCATTTCCCTGATCATCAACAAACTTTGCGTATGTCTTTTCACTTACCATGCTGAAAGCTTCATAATACTGACCTGTCTTTTTTGCCAGATCAGATATATCAGCATCCTGTATCTGTGAAAATAATTTTGATAGTGAATCGCTTTTTTCATCTTTATTAATAGTAGATGGGCTTTTCTTTTTCATCAGTTCATACATATTCTTAAAAGCATTCACACCATTGGAACCACTCATTCCTTGAGTCATATTTACCTCCCTGTACCGTTCTTTAAAATCACCATAACAAATTACTATCGGCAACAGGTAATTTTTACTTTAACTTTTATTGATTTTTTTTTTTAAAACTTAACCTTTAAAATAGAAAAATGAAAAAAAGATTATTTATTATATTGCTTTTTTGCATGTTTATAAAAGGCTTTTCTATATCTACTATCTCAGGTAGAAATTCCTTTTTCATAAAGTCAGGAAATAGCCAAAGAAAAAAGATCGATAATTCTCTTTTTTTTAACGCCTATCATAATCAGGATAAACTTAAACTAAAACTTGAATATGATGACGAACACAAAGAAGATAATGGAATAATAAATCTCAAGCTTGAATACGATGAAAAGATAAAATACGGTTTTTATTATGAAAAAAACATCTTCTTTTATAACAACAGTAGATATCACGGACTATCATATGAAGACAATGATACTAATATAATCGGAGGTTGGTATACAGGTCAAAGAACATACGAAAGTCTTACGCTTGGAGATAAGCGAAATATCTTTCTAAAAAATACTGATCTAATAGAAAATACCGAGACAATTACAGTAAACGGCAGAAAGATAGAAAAAAACATTGATTATTATATAGATTATCCATCAGGCATAATAAATCTATTACCATTATTTCCCTATAAATCAATAATAAAGATCTCTTATTCCTATAATGATCCATCAAATAAAAACAAATCCTACTTTTCATTAAATAAACAGTTTAATGATTTTAATTATAGTATAATAGAAAATATAAACACTGCTTCTTTAAAAAAAGATAACATTGAATTTAAGTATTGGTTTAACAAAGAAGAAAATTCGATTTACGGTTCTGGTTTAAAATACGTCAACAATGATCTTATTATCAAGTATAATAAGGATAATAAAGACAATAACAATAATTTCACCGGTATTCTTCCTGAATGGAGTCTTAATACAAAGACATTTAATATAGATGTCTTTGATACATACGAGTGCTATTATGTAAAACTCGATCCTTTAATAGATATTGGTCTCCTAAGCTCTGACAACAATTCTTTTTACACCAATATACACGGACCAAAAAACAGGTTTTATTTTGATTCACATCTTCTTAAAGAAAACAACAAAGGATTATCCACAGAAAGTTATTTTTCTTTTAAGATAAAGAAAAACCTGCGTTTCTTTCAAAAAGACTTTTATAAAGAAGGAAAGCCATTTGATCGAGAACGAAACCTTGTGTTCTTTAACACAGACTTAATAATCAATGGTAGTTATATAAATGGCACCTCGTCTTTGAAAATGACTCAGAAAAAAGGCAGAATAAAAAAAGCAATAACATTACTTTCAAATAAAAAACCTATAATGGAAATCAGTTATAGAGACAACAGATACTCTTCCATTATAACCTATGATGATTCTATATTTATAAGAAGCTCTGTGTCAATGGATGACATTATTCTATCCTATGAGAAAAGACAAAATCAGAAAGACCTTTACCGATTTGATATTCGAAATATATATTTTAGGATGACATTCTCATATTCAGAAAAAATTGAAGAATCCACATCAATTGATATTCCTGTTAATGAAAATACAATAAATCTCGAATATGATGCGATTCAAAATACAGGAAAATATTCCTATGTTGTCAACATAAGATAAAAAGATTTCTGAACGGATAAGAAGAAGGCAGGTAAGCCTTCTCCGTGAACATCATACCCTTTTAGGCATAAAAATCCACATTTTTACCAAGTGGAGAGCTCTGCTGGATTCCCTGCATTGACTCAACCAGAGAAGATAGCAGATCACTCGAAGTCTTTTCCGAAAGATCTAAAGACTTCTTAAGCATGTTAACCTGTATACTGTTTTGAACTCCACCTGATTGTAGCTGGTTCAAATCACCTGCTATTCTCATATATATCACCTGCCTTCGAATTCCTATCGTCTTTTTTCAAATCAAACTTTAGCTAAACTTGTGTAAAAACTAAATCAGTTGTATCATTTATCTATGAATCTAAGACATAAAAAAAATATTATATTTTTAACTACTTTGGCTATTGCATTTATTCTCCCTTTCCTTTTAAAAAACACACTAAATATTAAAAAAAGATCAATTCAGGATGTAATGAATTCAAAGATAATAGCTGAAAACTCTATCTATCGTCTTATGTCTAATATAAGATCCAGGGATTCTTTTTTCATCAAAAAAAATATACTGGATGACCTAAAATACTCTGAAAGAATTGATAATGCAAAAGTTTCACTCGAGATAAAGAAGAAGACAGAGTTTGCTCCTTTTTTTAATCAGGGCTATTTTTTCTCTGATGAGACCGGTGGAATGCTTAAGATAAATTCAAAAGTTGGAGGTACTTCTTTAGAGATAATCATTCCTTTTTCCTTTTATAGATATACTTCTCCTTTTTCAGGTTATTTTTCTTTGTTTATCAAAAACACTCCTTCTGAAAATAAATTAAACAGCGTTCTGAACAACGCATTAGGGGATTCACTAAACAATGTCATACCAACACGAATATTTTCATCTGATTCATTGGTATTTCTCGGAAACAGAAAAAGAATAATCTTAAATCTTGCAAATGGTTCTGGAAAATATGGTGAAGGATTTATTTTACCGGATCAGACTTTTAAAGATGGAATATTAAAATATTATTTTGGTTCAAGTGCTGGCATTAAAAGTCATAACGCATTTGAAAATTATAAATTTTCAAAAAAAGAATATTATTCATCAATATTTCATCTTTCAGGAAATATTCTCAAACCTTCTAATCCAAGACTTATAGGTGATATTTTTAAAGGATATTTTTATATTGGTGCTCTTAGTGAAAAAAAAGAAGATGTGGAAAACGCTCTTATACTTCCATATGCTAATATGCCAGCTGGTCTACCTAAAAAGATCATTGATGATTACAGTTCATATATGTCAAAATATCAGATATCCAAATACAATAATAATACAACCGAAGAAAAAGAGTTTGATTTTAAAAACAAATTTGACCGAGGTAGACATCTTCAAATCGACAATCTTAACGAGACTGCATTTTTTTCAGAAAGGATAACTGTCAGAAAAAAAGATCTTTCATCTTACATCCAATCTAATGGTTTTAATAATATACTTGATCTTAAAAAAGAAATATTATTCCTCGATTCTGATATAACTTATATACCTTTTATCAATATAGTAAAAAATGGTGGAGTTATAATGGCAACAAACGATATTTATATAGATACTATAAAGAATCCTTTAGAAAAACCTCTTACTTTAATATCACTTAATGGAAAGATCCTCATAGGTGGAGAAGTACATGCCTCTTTGATCACAATGTCTCCTAATGGGGGGATCGAAGGAACTTATAAAAGAAAAAAAACAATAGAAGGAAATCTGATATGTTCTAATTTCAATTCGGATTCTTTCAAAACTGGTCTAGACATATTCTATACACCAATTTACTCAAAACCTTATTACAACTTCAAATTAATACCCAGACTCAGGGCTGCTTATTAAAAAATAATTCAATCTCTCTTTTTAAAATATCAAGATCCTGTTCCTGAAGATGTTTACCAAACCTATCAAAAGAAAATCTCATACCAGGTATAAAATCCTCTTTATAGTCTTTTGACTTAAATACCTTCTGATCCTTTGATTTAGGTCCAAAATAAGCAACAGATGTAGGTCCAAATATTGCAAATAGTCTTTGGGTATGTGCTGCGGCTACATGCATAGGACCGCTGTCAAAACATATGCAACCTCTTGCTCTTTCAGCAATGTAAGCCCATTTCACAATAGAATCTATTTCAACTATATCAATATCATCAAAGACAAGGTTATCAAAGGGCGACTTCACTATTATGATATCTTCCATATCTTTTTTTAACATCAGTATAAGTTCATGCAATCTCTTCATAGGAAGTTTTTTCATATAAGAACCACCTATATGAAAAAGCAGCTTACCTTCAACTTTTCTCTTTAAACTTTCTTTTGTATTCTCTTCGATGGTCCCGGTATATAGCTTAATATAATCCGATTCACCACTTACCCTATAATCAAAAGCATGTCCAAGCATAAGTCTGTTTCTTTTCATTATATGTATATCATAATGATACATAAGATGCTTTATTGAAGATTGATATCTTCCACGAACAAAATACATCAGAAATCTTTCAACTATATGATCACGAAAATTATATATCCTATCAAAGGAAACTTTATTAAGTTGCCAGATTGTTTTGATTATCTCAAATACACCTGAACTTTTTTCATAATGGTTGGTTGAATGAGAAAGACTGAGAGTGAATATCTCATCTACAAGCTGAGAACTTTGAAATATATCATAGGTATTTTTCTTACATAACACGCTTATTTTTGAATGTGGAAATTTTGACTTAAACTCTTTTATTGCTGGTAATGTAAGAAAACAATCTCCTATATGATCAAGTCTTATAAAAAGTACTTTCATAATACTACTTTCCAATTTTCAGATAATCCATAGCGCTAATAGGTTGAGGCATACTCACCTGTTTCTGTGCACTTTGAATATCCTTAAGACCGTTTCCAGTTATAAGAATAAGATCTTTTTGTTTTGAATTATTTTTTTTTTTAAAACTCTTCCATCCGGCATATGCACATGCAGCTGCCGGTTCTGAAAACACTCCACTTGAGCTTGCAAGTTCCTGCATTGCATCCAGTATACTCTTATCACTTACTTTTACACTATCTCCATTATAACGTTTAAGAAAATCAACAGCCATTATACTGTTTCTCGGAGCCTGTACAAGAATACTATCGGCAAGTGTAGAAGCTTTAGGATCATTTACTATCTCTCCGCCTCTTTTGTATGCATCTGCAATCACGGAACTTCCTTCAGCCTGACATGCAACTATTTTGGGCATCTTATTTAAGATACCAACTTTCAAAAGATCTTCTAAACCTTTATATACTCCTGAAATTATCACACCATCTCCAACAGGTATGAAGATATTATCAGGCATATCATTTCTGAACACATCAAAAATCTCATATGCTGAAGATTTCTTCCCTTCTACAGTAAAAGGATTATATGCTGTATTTCTATTAAAATAACCTCTTTCCTCTGTTAATCTCAACGATAATTCAAAAGCATCGTCATAAGTTCCTTTTACTCTGACAACATCTGCACCAAACATAAGCATCTGTGTTATCTTTGCCTGTGGAGCATTTTCAGGAACACATAGAATACATTTAAGACCTCTTAAGGAGGAAGCTATACATGCAAGAGAGGAAGCTGCATTACCTGTAGATGCAGCCACTATTGTATTTACACCATAATCTAGAGCTTTTGCAGCGGTAAGCAAGGAAGCCCTATCTTTATATGAACAACTCGGATTTCTTGTATCATCAAATATATATAGATCTTCTGATAGCTTATGAATCGGAGAATTCCCAACATCCAGTCTGGAAACATTATCAATTTCTTTTACAGGAAAAAGCTCATAATATTTAAAGAAATCTCTATTACCTTTATTTGAAAAGATGTTTTTTGCTTTGCTTTTAAACTCTTCAATATCGTATCTTATAAAAAGCACACCTCTTGTTTCGCAACCCGGCTTTTGTTCACTTGAACAATCAGGACAGACATACATCATCTCGTCTCCAGAAAACGTCTTTTTACATTCTGAGCATTCGTAATAAAAATTCATTTTTACTCCTTTATTGTAAAGTAGGGATTAGGTCTGCCCGTTTTTACCCTTTTCGCTTCACGCTTTACGTTAAACATCCCCTTTTTACTGTTATTTCAATAGTTTTTCCTTAACAACATTATAAAAATTGGTCTCTCCAAATCTCATTATCTTCAAAGGTTCTTTGTTTCGTGTGATAACGGTATAACTGTTCTGTTTTAATCTTTTTACAGTCTGTCCATCAACAGTAAGAATACTTTCCTTCATTCTGAGTGGATCAAATACGACTTTTATCTCATCTTCCGGTGTACATATTATAGTCCTTGCATGAAGTGAATGAGGACAAAGTGGTGTGATTACAATAGCATCAAGCTCAGGAGATACAATTGGACCACCAGCTGAAAGTGAATATGCTGTCGATCCTGATGGAGTCGAGATTATTATTCCATCACCATGATAGGTCTCTACCTTTTGACCATTTATATATAATGATAGTTTCATAACCCTTGCAATAATCTCTCTTGATAGGACAGCATCGTTTATAGCTATATTTGTATCTATCTTTTTTTCATCACAGAAGGTCTCAATATTTAATACAGAACGTTTTATAATAGAGAAATCTTTTTTCTGAAGGCGATCGAGACAATCCTCCAGATCTTCTATTCCTATCTCATTTAAAAAGCCAAGTCTTCCAAGGTTAATTCCTGCTATTGGAATATTATTTCTTACCGCACATCTTGCTATTTTCAGAAAAGTGCCATCTCCACCTACGGATAAAAGATAATCCCAGTCAGAAGATATATGAAGTTCTTTATATTCATCTATTCCGGTTATAGTATTTTCTATATTTCTTCTTGAAAGAGATCTAGAAACTTTTTCAGCTACATCTTTACCATCTCTTTTCCCATCGTTGTAGCAGATATTCACTCTCATTCAGACCTCCTCCAAAAGAGCTTTCTGAATCATATCATCTAATTTCAACACATCATTTTCTTTTTTAATATTTCTAAAATATACAAGAAACTCTCTGTTTCCCTTTGTTCCTTTTATACCTGAATTATCAATTGCTAATATCTCAACATGTAATTGATCCAGAAAATCTACCATCTCTTTGAGTATCTTCTCATGTACTTTACTATCTTTTATAATACCTTTTTTTCCAATATCTTTTCTTTGAGCTTCGAATTGCGGCTTTATAAGAAAGATTAGTTCTCCATCTTCTTTTACATATCTTAAAGCATTTGGGATTATCTTCTTTATTGATATAAATGATACATCACAGACTGCCATATCAAAAAAACCAAGCAGAGAATCATCATCAAAATATCTAAAATTCACCTTCTCAAGGTTTACGACTTTTTCATGATCTCTAAGCGACATATCAAGTTGTCCATAACCAACATCGATTGCATAGACTATCTCAGCTTTTTCTTCAAGACTATATTGTGTGAAACCACCGGTTGAAGCTCCGATATCTATTATCTTCTTATCTGAAAAATCCAGTCCAAAAGATTCTTTTGCTTTTTTCAGCTTTAAAGCTCCTCTTGATACATAAGGGAAAGGTTCGACTACCTTTATTTCAACATCCTCCGATATCTTCTCTCCCGATTTCGACTTTCTTTGACCATTTACGTAGACTCTTCCGGCCATAATATCAGCCTGAGCTCTGGTCCTTGTATTAAAAAATCCTTTTTCTACCAGTAATAAATCAAGCCTTTTTTTCATATTTCTGTATAAAACCCTTTATCTTATCAACAGTAAATCCAAGATCATCTCTTAAGATCTTCTGAGCACCGTGTTCAACAAAGCCATCTTCGATTCCTTTAAGAATGATTCGAGGTCTTTCTGTCTTATCAGCAAAATATTCAGCAACTGCACTACCAAGTCCACCTATTCTGGAATTATCCTCATATACTATAATAGTGTGATGTTGTCTAATTATTATATCAAGTGTCTGTGTATCCAAAGGTTTGATAAATTTAAAATCATATACACTATTTTGTGTTCCTTCACATGCTTTTAATGCATTTTTAGATATATATCCACAGGAAAGTATAGCTATTCCCTTTCCTTCCTTTAGGCATTCAGCTTTTCCTATCTCAAGTGGAGCAACCTCTTCTGAAAGTGTAGAAGTATCAGCAGCACCTCTTGAATATCTTATAGCAAATGGCCCATCCTTATACTCAACAGCGCTTTTCATAAGCCTCTTTAACTCCTGAGCATCTCTTGGTGTTGAGACAATCATTCCTGGAACGGTTCTCATATATGAAAGATCAAATGTACCATGATGTGTTGCGCCATCCTCGCCTACTACTCCTGCTCTATCCATTAAAAATATTACAGGAAGTCTTTGAAGTGCTACATCATGCATTATCTGATCATATGCTCTCTGCATAAAAGTAGAGTATATACATACCAGTGGGATCTTTCCTCCTGCGGCAAGAGCTGCTGCAAAAGTTGGAGCATGTTCCTCTGATATACCTATATCAAAGAATCTTTCAGGAAAATCTTCCGAAAATGTACTTGTTCCGGTTCCATCCGGCATAGCTGCTGTAATAACATTTATATCAAGGTTTTCCCTTCCAAGATGAACCATATAATCACCATCTACGCTTGTAAAGGAAGTACTGCTCTTGCTTTTCTTTTCACCTGTCTCTATATCAAATGGGCCAACCCCATGAAACTTTGATGGTTCCCTTTCAGCAGGTTGATAACCTTTTCCTTTCACCGTTGTTATATGAAGGAGCTTAAGTCCCTTTATCTTTTCAAGTCTTTTTAAGGTATCGTTAAGTTCTACAAGATCATGACCATTTATAGGTCCATAATAATCCCAACCTAGATGAAGGAAAAAAGCTCCAGGATCTATCACGGTCTTTACTCCAGTTGAGACTCTATCCATAACACTTACCATGTTTCTACCTATTGCAGGTATCTTAGATACTAGTATCTCGACATCATCTCTTAATCTATTGTAGATAGGATCAGTCCTTAGTTTATTAAAATACCTCGAAAGAGCGCCAACATTTGGAGAGATACTCATCTCGTTATCATTTAGTATGACAGTAATATCAAGATCTTTTATATGAGCTGCCTGATTCATAGCCTCAAAAGGCATACCCGATGAAATTGATCCATCTCCGATTATTGCGACAACTTTTTTATCTTCACTATTTTGTCTATTTGCGACTGCATATCCAAGCGCTGCTGAGATTGAAGTGGATGAATGACCTACTCCGAAAGCATCATGTTCACTCTCGCTCATCTTTGGGAATCCGGAGACTCCTTTATATTGCCTCAACGTTCTGAACTCATCTATTCTTCCTGTCAGTATCTTATGTGAATAAGCCTGATGACCAACATCCCAAATTATCTTATCTTTCGGTGAATCAAAAAGGTGATGAAGACAGATTGCCAGTTCGACAGTTCCAAGACTTGATGCAAGATGGCCCCCATTCTCACTGACTACTTCTATTATGTATTTTCTCAATAGTTCACTTAATTCTCTCATCCTTCTAATACTAAGATTCTTTATATCTTCAATAAGTTCTTTCATTCTCAAAATATCATTCTCAAGCATCTTTATCCTCCTTCATGAGCAGACAGACAGCATGAGCTTTTATACCCAGACAGTTTCCTGTAAAACCCATATATTCTTCCGTAGTGGCTTTGACTCCAACTTTATCAATCTCTATTTTAAGCACTGCTGCGATATTTTTTCTCATATCATCAATATAGCTTGCTAATTTAGGTCTCTGTGCCATTATTACGCTATCTATATTCAATACATTATATCCTTTTTCCCTTATAAGATTATAGACTTTTTCAAGAAGTAACAAACTATCTATCCCCTTGAAACTATTATCATCATCCGGGAAATACTTTCCAATATCGCCTAATGCTAAAGCGCCGAGCATAGCATCCATTATAGCATGAACCAGAACATCCGCATCAGAATGTCCTAAAAGGCCTTTTTTAAAAGGAATCTTGACACCTCCAAGAATAAGTTCACGACCTTCTACAAGTCTATGTACATCATATCCTGTTCCTATTCTCATTAATGATCCCTCTCATATATAAAGTCAATAAGCTGCTCAAGTATGAGATTGCCACCAATATCTTTAATAAGACATTTCGTCTTCTCTTTTAGATCATAAGCCATTTCTCTTGATTTTTTCTCACCGTAAAGACTTATATAAGTCGTCTTATCACTTTTAGCATCTTTTCCTGGAGTCTTTCCAAGTTTTTTAACATCTCCATCTATATCTAGAAGATCATCAGTTATCTGGAATAAAAGTCCAGTATTTCTACCTATCTCTCTTAGATTATCGATTTTATCTTTTTCTAAATCTCCTGCTAAAGCAGGTATCACAAGAGAACATTCTATAAGTCGTCCGGTCTTGTTCTTATGAATAAACGCAAGTTCTTTCTCATCGGGTCTTCTTGTCTCGGCATTAAGATCAGCTACCTGTCCGGCAACCATACCATACGGACCACTGCATAAAGACACTTCTCGGATTATCTCTGCAAGTCTAGCTTCATTCTTACATCTAACCTGACTTAAGACTCTAAATGACTCAGTCAACAATGCATCTCCGGCTAAAATAGCCATCGCTTCACCAAATTTTTTATGACTTGTTGGCTTTCCTCTTCTAAGATCATCATCATCCATCGCTGGAAGATCGTCATGAATAAGAGAATATGTATGGATCATCTCAATACAACATGCAAAATCAATTATATTATAATGATCTAAATCACAAATATCTGCGGAAAGAAAGGCAAGAAGAGGTCTAATCCTTTTTCCTCCTGCAAAAAGAGAATATCTCATTGCTTTAAATACATCAGAAGCATAATCATCATTTTCAGGTATAAGTATATCAAATCTATCCTCTACCTTTTTTTTCGCATATTCTATATAAGAAAAAAGATCATTCATCTTCATCTATCTCCTGTAGTCTTTCTTTTTCAAGAAGTGCATATATCTTTCCTTCAGCTTCGTTTAAAATACTCTCACAATATTTTAGAAGCTCTGTACATTTTTTAAATTTTTTAATAGAAGTGTCAAGATCTACTTCCTTGTTTTCAAACTCTTCTACTATCTCTTCCAGTTCCTTTAAGGCTTCTTCAAATTTTTTATTTTTCTTTGCCATTATATACTCCTCTTAAAGATCAAAAATTCCAGTCAGGTTGAAGTTGTTTTGCATGCATAAACTCAAGTCTGACTCCTGTTACAACATCAATAGATTCTTTTTTTATACTACCAGAGATCCTTATTCTTAAATAACATATCCTGTTTTGCTTTTCAGTATCAGAATATTCAACTTCCCATTTATCAAGCATTGAAGAATTTCTTCTTTTTATAAACGGAGTAAAAAGCGGAATTTTGTCCTCATCCTTATCTATATTAATATTAGAAGCATCAAAAAGTACTTTTTCATCATAATCTGATATTCTTTTAAGAGTGTTGTCATCCCTATCAAGTATATATGTTATATCCTGAAGTTCTGTTGAATCAACAGAATTTTTATCCGGTTTCAATGGATGTGCTTTAAACCTTATCATGACATCGGTTATCTCTTCTATCTTTTCGGCTCGATTTAATTCTTCACACATTATATTCAATGTGTTTTTTGCCTGATTCATAAGATCTGATTTATTTCTACCTTTAAAAAAGAGTTTATGCGCCATTATATAAAAACCAAATACAACAGACATTATGAATACACTTATAGCTATACCGATCATTAACTCAACAAATGTAAATCCATTCTTTTTCATCATCATATTATTTATAATCCGAGACCATAGTTGTTAGTTCAACAGCCAGTTTATCTTTAAAAAAGACCTTTACTGTTATCTTCTTCATCATAACAGGAGAATCTGATATAAACCCATTTTGTTTTTCCGGGGATATTTCCTCTACAATAGCATATCTTCTGAAAGCTTCATACTCTTCAGGATATTCTATATACTCATTTAATAATGATTTCTCAGTAAATATACCTTCCATCTTATTAAATATCCTTGGATATTTTTCTCTCATTTCGGAGGTCCATATATCGCTGAAGTTATTATAGAATACTTCCATATCCTCATCAGCCTCTTTAAGTTCAGAGTGTATAGTATCTTTATAAATATCCCTATAGACATAATAATCTTCCTCAAGAGTCTCAAAATTCTGTAGTCTTATCTGTTCTATTCTTTCCCTTGCCAGATTCACAGCAATAAGATCATATTTTGCAGCTATAACATTCTTGTTTCCGGAAAGGAATATTGAGAAAAATGGTACCGCAACAATACCAAGAACCCCTATTGTAGCTATTATCTCAATTAATGAAAATCCTTTTCTCATAATCAAAAACCTACATACCAATAATTTTGTTTAACGAGTTCCAATATGTAGCTGGAACCAATAAAAGCTACAATAATAGTCGCGATTGCAATATACGGGCCGAAAGGCACATAATCTTTTCTTTTCTTTATTCGGGTTATAATAAGTATTATCCCCATTAAAGCTCCTATAAGAAAAGAAAACAACATCACTACAAGTGTAAATCTGAGGCCAAATAAGGCGCCTATTCCAGCCATTAATTTTATATCTCCGCCACCCATACCACCACCGGAGAAAAAAGATATAAGAAATAATATCCCGCCTCCAGCAAGCATGCCAAGTATAGGATCATAAAGTGTCAGATCATAATGTAGTAGCTCTTTCATCTCTGAGGAAAGGAAAAAATAAGCCAGAAAATTAAACATATAACCTACCACTATAAGACCAATTGACATTCCATCGGGTATTATAAGATAGTCAAGATCAATAAAGGATATTATTATCATATAGGATATTATTATAAGTAAAAATATAGTATAAGGTGTAAATCCATAAGTAATGAAAGCCATGACAAAAAGACAAGCTGTCAAGAGTTCTACAAAAGAATACCTGAAGGAAACTACAGAGCCACAATACCTACAAATACCACCTGTAAAAAGATGACTAAGTACTGGGAAAAGGTCCTTAGCCTTTAAAAAAGTTCCACAACGCATACACGCAGATCCTGGAAATACTACAGATTTACCAAGCGGCATCCTATATATACATACATTCAAAAATGAACCTACAAGAAGTCCAAATATAAAAAATACGTGTGAATAAAAATATATTTCCATAGTGTCTAAATATATCTTAAAAACCATAAAAAGACAAACGAAAAGCACTTGATATTTTGTAATTCTTTAATGCAATATGGTATATTAATTTCATATACGTTTAATATATATAAATCATTTCATTTTATAAACAGGGAGGAGAAATGGGCACATTAGTTGGCAAAGTTGTAATAGCTCAGGGCGGCGGACCTACAGCCGTAATAAATAAAAGTCTTGTAGGAGCGGTTCTTGAATCAAGAAAGTTCCCGCAGATAACCAAAGTATACGGCGCTGTAAATGGCGTTCGAGGAATAGTTGATGAAAGATTCCTTGACCTTACCATGGAAACTACTAATAATCTAGAGAAAGTCGCAACCACTCCAGGAGCAGCTCTTCTTTCGACTAGAGATAAACCGGATATCGCATATTGCCGTGAGATATTCCACGTATTAAAAGCTCACGATGTAAGATACTTTTTCTATATAGGCGGAAACGATTCTTCAGATACGGTTAGAATAGTAAACGAAGAAGCTGAAAAAGCAAATTATGAATTTAGAGCTATTCATATTCCAAAGACTGTAGATAACGATCTTGTTTTAAACGATCATACTCCAGGATTCGGTTCTGCTGCTAGATTTGTAGCTCAGGCATTTATGGGAGCAAACCTTGACAACAGAGCTCTTCCAGGAGTTTATATTGGTGTGGTAATGGGAAGACATGCTGGATTTCTTACTGCAGCCTCTTCACTTGCACGAAAATATGAGGATGATGGTCCACATCTTATCTATCTTCCAGAACACGCATTTGATATAGACGGATTCATAAAAGATGTAAAAGGAGTATATGATAGATTCGTTAGATGTATGATAGCTGTCAGTGAAGGAATTACAGATAAAGACGGCACTCCGATTCTTGCAAAATTGGTAGACAATCTGGAGACTGATGCACATGGTAATATTCAGCTTTCTGGAACCGGTGCTCTTGGAGATCTACTTGCACAGAGAGTTAAAAAAGAACTTAATATTAAACGAGTCAGATCAGACACTTTTGGATATCTACAAAGATCTTTTCTTGACTGTGTAAGCGATGTAGATGCACAGGAAGCTAGAGAAGTTGGAGAAAAAGCAGCACAATTCGCTATATGGGATAATGTTGACGGATCTATTGTAATAAAAAGAAAAGCTAATTATTCTGTTGATTACGAATTAGTAAAACTGGAAGAGATAGCTGCAAAGACAAGAACAGTTCCTAATAGCTTCTATGATGTTCAGAAAAAAAACGTAACAGATAAATTTTATATTTATGGAAGACCTCTACTGGGTTCAGGGTTCCCTCAACCACATAGGATAAGAGCTCCAAAAGTCTCCAAAATATTAAATAAATCATAAATAAGGAACTAATTGATGAATAAAATTGATATTCTGCTCCTGGTTTTTATAAGCATATTTCCAATTGCAGGATTTATAAGAGGCTTTTTTAATGAGATACTTAGTATTATAGCTTTTATATTAATATATATAGCGGGAATATTTATATTCTCGCTATCTCATCTCATGAGCTTTACTACACTTGTAGTAGCACTCGTATTGTCTTCTATAGTAATAAACGCTATTTTCTTTGTTATAAAAAAGCTCTTTAACAAAAAAAGCATATTATCTTTTAAAAGCAGAATGGCTGGGACTTTTTTAGGTGTTATAAAATCATCTTTAATTATTCTTCTTATATCCTTGATAACAACATCTCTTGCAAGATTCAACTCATCAATAATCATAGACAGCAAGATTCTAAACGGTTTTAGAAAAGCCACTCCTTTTATTCCTCATGAGCTGCTTTCAGAAAAGTTAAACAACTATATAATAAATCAAAACACCGATGGGGATAATATTATCTCAGAAACAAGTGATGAAAGTTCTCCAAAGAAAAAGATAGTGTCAATTGAACAACTGTCAACAGAGATAAAGGATAACGATGCTTTTATGGAAGTGATCAACAATCAGGAACTTAGAAAGGAACTCTCCGTACTTGGAAAGGATGAACTCTTAAAAGACCCTTCAAAGATAATAAGATTATTGAAAAACCCGAAATTAAGAAAGCTAGTAAACGATCCTGAAAATCTAAAGATTCTAAAAAGAATAGATTATCAGAAATTAAAGGAAGAAATGGAAAAAAATAAATGAAGTCAGATATCAAAACATCTTTTAAAGAACTTATCTCTTTTAAAAAAAAGATGGAGTTTTTGCAAAATATAGAGATTGCAGTCAAAGCTGGAAGAGCTTTCAACAAAGTCGCGGCAATAGCAGGAAACGCTAAGTTTAAAGAACTCATTGATAAAGGTTATATGATAAGCGAAGCTATGATGATATCCGGTCATATAAGTAAAAAAGATCGAGATTATCTTTTACCCTTTGAAAATTCGGGGCGTTTACACGAAGGAATAATATCACTAAAACAAAAACTTCAAAACGATCATAAGTCAATCATAGACCTTATATCAGGCCTAGCCTATCCGGCTTTTCTTGCAATAGCTTTTACTATAATCAATTTAGCCGTAAACCTTTTCGTCTATGGTCTTACTTTCAGCGGAATAATAAATGCAATTAAAAGTCTGTTTTTTTCAGCGATCGTGTTCTTCTTTGTTTTTCTTGCATTCAATAATATAATTCAAAAATTCAGGAAAATAAACGATACACTTGTAGTAATGCATAATTCTATAATAACCGCTAACAGTTTTAATGATATGAAAAGAATACTTAACCTAAGAAATGCGACAGATTATACATCCGCTGCTGTAGAAAGTCATCTTCCAACTACAATGGTTACATCAATATCATCAGGCGAGCTTTCAGGAGAACTCGAAAGTACATTAAAAAGACTAATCTCAATCAATAACCAAGAGATGATGACTACAATGAAAGCAACTACAAAGATCACAGGAATCGTAATCTACATTATAATAGCATTGATCTACGCAGCAAAGATATTCAGTTCATGGGCAGGAATGTTAAGCTTCTGAACGTTTACCACCTAGGATAATCACAATCAACAATATTACCATCTTCGTCGTATTCGTAATCTTCAATAATATAGACTCTGGCACCAGCATATTTATGAGCCATTTCATAAAGCTCCTGACAATCCTCACCACGCATTCTCATACATCCGTGAGATACATATCCTCTTTGAAGATACCAGTTTCCTAATTTGTTCTTTGTTATAGGGCCATGAAAACCATAGGTATGTTGGTTTTTTCGATTAACAACGTTCAATCTTATAAATGGAAAACCTCCAAAATACTGAGGAGACCATCTTCTTTTCATATAATACCAACCGTTATCCCTATCCGTGCAAGTCATGAAAAACTCTTTGTTCTGTGAACTGCTCGTTGGAGTAATACTTTTTCCATATTTATCCTTCACACCAACGCCTACCGGATAGACCTTATAAAAACCCTCAAGAGCACATTTGGCATGCAAAGTAAGTCCTTTTAAAGAAACTGTTATGATAAGAGGTGAAGCCTCAGCTTTGGATATATCAAAATCACTCCGTTCTTCATTCCTTACGGAGTCAGAATAATATCTTTGCAGTCCTCTATCCGAAATATTTACTAGAGAAGTTTTTTCAAAAATATCATTTGATATCCAACCAGCATTACCATCTATATCAAGGACCAGTCGATTCCCGTCTTCATCCTTTTGTACTATCTCAAATATATCTCCAGCTCCAAGAACAGCAAGTTCTCTGCCATTTTGCGGTGAATTATAAAGAGATATTTCCTTGTTCTGTTTAACGTTGCTGATCAGATAAAATTCAGAAGAATAAACCAGAGTAGTTAAAGCAATGATCAACATCAAAGATATTAAGATTCTTTTCATAGCCCCTCCTAAATAAATTACTATTCCAGAGTCAGATCCATATCATAGATCCAACCCATATCATCTTCCTCGACTTCAGAAATAGCGGCTTTGACTTCCTTTACAGGTTTCGAATAATTTTTAAGATCATCATAAAGAAGTTCAGCTTTTTTTAAGACAAATGGTTCTACTTTCTTTTTATTTTCAATCACTTTTCCAATATAATCTAAAGCCAGTTCATTATTACCAAGTTTATGATTAATATTAGCTATAATATAAAAAACACCATACTCGCTCAACTTTCCTATCTCAGGCGAATACTCGTTCTTCATAGCATAAGTATATTCTCTTAGAGCCCTTTCAAGCCATCTTTTTTCTTCTTCAAAAGACCTATCCAGATTTCTTATTATCCATGCTATTCTCATATAACATGAAGCTACCATAGCACGACTTCGCCTTTTTAATCTATAGCAAACAGCCGCTAGAACAAGACTTTTAATACCTGTTTCAGCATCCCTTTCACCTGAAAAAACATGTTTTCCAGCTAAACGTTTTAAATATTTATAATGTTTTAGAAGTTTCACCTTGTCTTCTTGAATGATTGCACGAGTAAAATCTTCATCTTTCCCTGAGGAGTGTAAACATTTCGGACAAGTCCATATTGAGTAAAACAACGGATTTACACTTTCAGAGTATCTTCTACCAAAATCATCCCATTTTTCAAGAACTTTTATTCTTGAAGATCTTATAGCCTGGGCTTTAAAATCTGTCTGACAGATAGGACATCTGGTATCTTTCTCAAAGATAGGTGAAATCTGAGTCATTGTACAACTCCAAATCTGTTGATCGGCCAAAACCTTAGAATAGGTCTTGATTCTATGTTTTCAGCAGGTAAAAAACCGACATTATCAGGGTCCTTCCAAAAACCTGCAAAAGGCATAGTTCCTTTGAGATTCCAGAATCTTGAATCATTTGAATTATTACGATTATCTCCCATTACAAAATAATGATCTTCAGGAACCCTAACCGGACCAAAGTTCTTCCCCCAGCCAGACATCTTTTCTTTTATGTAGGGCTCATCCTGTCTCTGACCGTTAATATAAAGAATACCATCTCTTACCATTATAAGATCACCAGGATAGCCTATCATCCTTTTAATAAGCCTTATTTTGGGATTTACCGGGTATACAAATATTACTATCTCACCTTTTTTAGGATGTCTGAAAAGAAAATCAAATCTTGTGCCAATCAGTCTATCACCAACAAGAAGGGTATCCTCCATTGATTCTGAAGGAATATAAAAAGTAGCTATAATATAACTTCTTATAAACATCGCAAGCAAAAAAGCAATAAGAAGTGTCTCAAGGTTGTCAGCCATAAACCTTGCTAATTTTTCTCTGTTTTTAAAAGAAGAGAATATTCTGAAGAAAAATCTATAGAATAATTTTCTTAAAAATTTTGTAGGATTTGATAATAATTGGAACATCTTACTCAGAATCCAAAGTGAATTGAACGATTATCTCGATCTCATCCTCTTCTATCTGAGTAGCATGAGACAATTCTGAAATAACCAGTCTTAATGCTTTATTGTATAATTCTTCATCCGTATATGACAGGTTCTTCTCAACTCTTCTATCAAAAAGCATCTTCAGGACTTTAGATACCTGGAAAATATCTCCTGATTGAACCATCTCCAGTCTTCTTGCATATTGCCTATTCCAATATCCACCTTCAACATCAAGTTCATGATGTTGTGATATTATCTGTATCACCTTTTTAAACTCACTATTATCGGTAAGTTTTCTAAGACCTATCTCGGAAGAATTTCTAACTGGGACAAGTATCTCCTGAAGTTTATCCATCTTTGGACGAATGACATAATATCTTTCTTTTCTTCCAAAGACTTTTTTCTCAATAATATCCTGGATTACAGATACTCCATGTATTGGATGGATTATCATCTCTTCTATCTTGAACTCTTTTTGAGTCTTCATTCCCATCTTCATAGATATCTCTAATCTCCTTTTTTAAGACTTTTCTGGATCTCTTCTTTTAGCTCTACTGCCATTTCATTTTCAGGATGAAATTTAATTTCCTTATTGACATATTCAAGAGCTTCCTTGTATCTTTCAAGAGAATTTAAGCCATATGCCAAATTATAGTTGACCATTGGATAATCTTCCTGAATCTTTGTTATATCTTTTAATACCTCAATAGCGTTTTCTGTGTCATCACAACTATCATAACATATAGCAAGAGACATTGCAAGTTCAATATCGTTCGAATCGTGTTCATAAGCGGTTTTATAAGCATTCAGAGCCTCTTTGAAATCGCCAAGCACACTACAGGAATCTCCTAACTTTTTATAAGCTTCATTTAGGTTAGGATCTAAGGTTATAGTCTTTTTAAATTCCTGTCTTGCCCTGATATAATCTTTTTTTATCATATACATCTGCCCAAGTCTGTAGTGAGTAACTGGACTTTTCTTTTTCATCAAAGCCTCCTGCTCTATATATATTTCACCATATTAATAATATTTCCGCGATATCTAAATGCCACTTCATCCATAAGGCTATTAATAAGCATTATACCTCTTCCTCTTGGGGAAAAGACATCTATATCTTTATCTAAACTATCGCTAACGTTAAAACCTTTTCCTTCATCTTCTATAGTAAACTCTATCTTATATCCATAGTATCTCATCAAAAACCTGATATGTCTTTCAGGGTTTTGTTTATTACCGTGATAATAAGCGTTGTTAAGTGACTCGTCTAAGACAAGTTTCAAATACAAGGCATCTTCTCTGGCATAAAACGTCTGAATAAAATCAAACACCTCATCTATTACCTGTTCAATATATCCAAGATCATTCTTGATTATCATATGCAGTTCGCGCTTTATCTGTTTTCTATTATACCAGAAAGATTCCAGTTTTTCATAGAAAGAACCATCTACATCACTAAGCGTAAAATCCGGCACGATCCCTTCTCTTAACAGATCATTACCAGAATATACAACCGGATATTGATTAAATGATGATAGTTTCATAGTCTTCAGATAATCTTTTGAAGATAAAAGAAATACAAGCTTTTCTTTTTCATCAGGATTTTTTCCACAAAAGAAATCCTTTCCGATACATGTCTTAACGTTGATCGGTTCTTTGATGTTAATTATGCATTCTCTGTCAGTTAAAAATCTGTACATCATACCAATCCTATCAATTTTTTTACCTTAAACAACAAAATGTTGTTATCGAAAGGTTTTATTAAATAATCATACGCACCAACTTCTTTATGTTTAAGATGGACCGTACTAGTCTCCTGTCCTGTTATCAGTATTATAGGAATATCCGCTGTCTCAGAAGATTCTTTTAAATATTTACACAGCTCATATCCATCCTGATAAGGCATCGATATATCAAGGAGGATGAGGTCAGGCAAATCATTTCCGATAATCTTAAGACTCTCGAATCCTTCCTGAGCTTCAAAAACCTGAAAAGAATCCTCAAGTATCTCTTTTATAAGTTCCCTAATATACTGATTATCATCAACAATAAGAATTTTCTTTTTCACTTCTTTCTGATTTACGTTCTGTTGAAGTTCTATCCATTCATCTATGATCTTTTTCTCAAATCGCCACTTTCTTCCTATCTTCGAAGCTGGAATCTTACCTTGTTGTGCTAATTTATATGCACAATCACGGCTAATACGAAGGTAAACTGCAAGTTCATCAATAGTAAGGAATTTATTGTTCATACACAACCTTTAATAATTTTTCTCACTTATAATTATAATACTTTAACGAGAAAAAAACAACATTTACGAAAAACCCTTTCCTATTGTGTTGTTTTCAGAAAATAGACAAAATCGACATCGTTGTTTCGGAACCGGTGTCCTTTACTCTCGAATTGACAACCTTGTGATTCGCCGATTGTTGTCTACTATAACTTTTTCACCTTTCGAGATCAGGATAAACCTATCGTTTATATGAAACTCCAAAAGCCCGTCATCAACTCTTAACGTAGCTTTATTTTCATCTCTTACAATTGATACATTACAATCTTTTGAGTTGAAGAAAAACAGATCATCGCAATTAACTCTAATGAAACGACTTATATCAGATACTTTCAAACTCATAGAACCTTTTTTTATATTAATGGCAGAATAAACACAGGTCAATTCTGAGTTTTCACCAATAAAAAGTTGATAACCACCTTTTATACTGGTTTTTGAATCTTTTTGAGTTTTAATAAGATAACCCTTTTGACCCTTAACTTCGTCATAATAATCAAATACATAAACACCCTGACTTTTTTCCAATATATCAACCTTGTTAACATCACCACTTTCATTTAAATGAACCTCGAAATGATTTGATTTAAAATACATATATGAAGAAAATGTAAAGACAAGGACTACAAGAGTTATCATAGCAAATATTTTAAAATTGAATATCTCGATCTTCTTTCCTAATCTAAACTTTATATTATCCATTATAAGCTCTGAACTCATATTGCTTTTTTTATTTTGCGTATCTTTTTTTATAATTTTACCAGCTGTTTTGATCTTTTCTTCAAGCATATCATCCACAACCGATCTGCATTTTTCACAACACGAAATGTGTTTTTTCTCTTCCTCAGTCAGTTCAACAGAAGCTTTTAATCTCTTCTGCAATTCAAGACAATCCATCTATCTCTCCTATAGTACTTAATAACATATCTCTAAGTTTTTCCTTAGCCCTATGCAATCTTATCTTCACCGTTCCAAGAGGTATGCCTAATATTTCAGCTATCTCCTCATAAGTTTTTTCTTCCACATATCTTAAGATCATTATCTCAGAATATTTTATAGGGAGCGAATATATCGCTTCCATCACCTCATCTATCTGGCTTTTCTTTATTGCCTGGGTTTCTGGAGTCGAGGATTTTGAGGCTAAAAAGAATTGAAAATCTTCCATCGATACACTTTTTATCCTGTTCTCTTTTTTTATATAATCAATAAATGTATTCCTAGCTATCATATAGATCCAGTTTTTGAGACCTTTTTCTGTATCAGCACTCTCAAGATACTTATAGACCTTAAGAAACGTCTGTTGCAACAACTCTTCCGCCAACGCTTCATTAAGAGATAATCTGTATAGAAAGACAAAAATAGGATCTTTAAACTTATCAACGATCATAGAAAAAAGCTCTATATCTCCGCTTAGGATACTTTCAACAATCTCTTTTTCATTAAAATCCATCATTCTTCCTTAAGTATCTCTTTAACAGGAGTCACTATGATATCGATAGCTTCGCTTGAATTCCCCGCTATTACCTTAAAGATACCATCAAGATAAGTACAACCGACATTCCTGATATCCTTAAACTCATGGGTCCTTCTTCCATCTATTTTACGTATAAGATAAGATTCTTCAGAAACATTATATTCTACAAGGGATATCATCGGATCATAATCCGAGCTTTTATTTGAAAAAATGTAGAAGCTGAAAGAGTTTCCTCCTGAATCAAAAGCTTCGGAGTAGATCTTCAGATCATCACGCAGTAGCCTCTCAAGCTCCTGAAACTCAGAATTAATATCTCCCGAAAAGACTTCCACCTTATCTCTATGGAGCTGATAATAATAAAAGACACCAATAAGGATTATAGAAAAGATCAAAAAGATCAATATTAATAACTCTTTAAGATTTGTATTTTCCTTCATCTTTCACCTTTTTTTGGATCTCCTTATTAAGGTCATCCAAAACTTTTGAAAATCTTTTTCTAGATTCCTTGTAAAGTGCAAGTAGATATTCACCATAAGGAGACAACTTTGCACCACCACCACCTTTTCCGCCTTTTTCAGTAGTGACGGCTTCTTTATCGGAAAAGGAATTTAATCTATCAACTAGTTTCCATGCTTTTTTATAGCTTATTCCCATTTTTCTTGAAGCTGCAGAAATAGATCCGGTCTCTTTAATAGCTTTCATTAGCTCGATCTTTCCCTCGGCAAGATATCTATCATCGCCTTTTCGAAGCCAGAATCTAGCCTCTATTGTGATCTTATCAGATTTACCGCTCATATTAACTCACCTCTGTTTAAATGATACAACTATTTTCCTGCATCTTCAACCGGAAGAGTCCTATTGCACTTTTTAAATACAATAAATCGATCTTTAAAATCGGATACATTCTTAAAAAGTATTTCTTCTACTTCTATTATTCCCTTAAGAGATGAGGTGATCAGACATCTTTCAAAAGAAAAAATATCCTTTAAAAGTATACTGCATCTTCTGACATCGAAATTTGAATCTTCCATATCCTTTATAAATCTTTCCTTTGTCACACCATCATAAAGACCACAACTCACCTCAGGAGTATAAAAGACATTGTCTTTCATAAAAAAGATGTTAGAAGTTAGACCTTCACACACCTCACTTTTTTCATTAACAAGAATTACATCGAGAAAATCTTTAAAATAACGTTTGTTTTTCTTATATAGATCTATATAAATATTATCTTTAAGATATCTTTTAGCAGATATTCTTTTTATGTATCCATCAAATAAAAGACAACGATTTATGTTTTTTTCATATAATTTTTTCTTGTATTCTATTCTTCCATCCTCAAATAGAAATATATTTAATTTCACCTCTCTCATCGGATCTTTTTTATGTTCTATTTCACTCTTTATAACTTCTCTGAGCAAACTATCATACATTTCTTCTTTAAAATCATAACCAATCCATTTTGCATTTTCTTTAAAATTTTTCTTATGGATAAATAAGTCTTTTATCTGACCATTTTTAATAAGAAGAGTGTCAAATATAAAATCATTCATCCTAACAACCTCTCTAACTTTTTAGCTTTATCAAGTAATTCGTCGTATTCCTGATCTGGTTTTGACCACCAGGTAATACCTCCACCACTTCCGTATTTATAAAGTCCACGATCATAAAAAAGACTTCTAATCAATATATTAAACGACATTCTTCCATCGGGAAACGTTATACCAAAAGAACCTGTATAAAAGCCTCTTTTATCAGGTTCATTCTCTTTAATGAGCTCCATAGTCCTCTTTTTAGGTACTCCTGTGATAGATCCTCCCGGAAATACTTTTCTTAAAATATTAGAAAGTGTGATATTTTTTTTCAGTTTTCCTGATACTACAGAATATAGATGAGCAACATCTTTTAACTCCATATATTCCGGAAATATTACATCTAGCGTTTTTTTTTGGATAAGAGAAGCAATATCGTTTCGGAGCAGATCTGTTATCATCATAAGTTCTCGGTTGTCTTTCTCAGAATCTAAAAGTCTTCTTTTATAATCCTTTAACTTTTTTGAAACAGTACCTTTTATCGGTTTGACAGTTATTTTCTCATCAACTACTTCAAACAAAAGTTCAGGTGAGTCCGATATAACATATCTTTTTGAAGAAATTGGAAATAAAGCTCCATAGACCTCGTTATCAGCTCTATAAAACACATTCTCAGGACTTCTATCTCTTCTTATATTTATACGCCTAGTAAGGTTTAGCTGATACGTATTTCCTGATATTATATTCTCTCTTACTCTTTCATAACTCTTAAGATAGTCGTCTTTTTCAGGGAATTCATATTTGGGGTATTTTTTATTCTGAATGGAATTTTTTTTAATATCTTTATCTTTTTTCAATTTTTTACTAAATCTAGCGATAGCAAAGAAAGCTAAAAGATGATTATCAGAGTTAATATCAAATAAATATTCGCCATATTCATAAAAAACAAGCGAAAACAAATAACTATCTTCTCTTTGAGCTTTTTCTCTAATCCTATCTATAATTAATTCAGGATCCTCTTTAAACCTTTGAAATCCTCCGTTTTTAAAAAGAAAACTATTATTCCTAAAAATATAATACTTTTCCTGTACAACAAATTCGAAAAAAAATTGATCGAGTTTATCTATCCATTTACCATTGATTAATATTTTCAATTATAATCCCCTTTTTTTAGAAGATATATTCAGGAAATTTTTAAAAAAAAGATCTCTATATTCACTTTTTAAAGCTTCTGGATGAAATTGAGCTCCATATACCATATTTCTAATGTCTTCAAAAACTACCGGGTAATCATTGTCATCCTGTTTACCTTTTATAAAAGCGCTATCGATTTTATAAGGGTCAATATATAAGGAATTATAAAAGACTGTATCAAAGGATATATCCTTTCCTATAAGTTGTGAGTTGCATACCGAGATTCTTTTTAAGACTCCGTGTTGTGGTTTTTTATGAACCTTCAAACGACCACCATACAAAGTACATATATATTGAAATCCAAGACATATTCCTAACACCGGGATATTACCGTAAGCTTTTTTGAAAAACTCCGGTATCCTGCCAATATCATTAATATCTCCAGGACCTGGTGATAATATCAGAGAGTCATATTCTGTTATTATATCAATGCTTTTATCCGTATTATTCTTTATTATATCTACAACAAAATGCTCGTTTAAATAATAAACAATAATATCAGAAAAGGAATCATAATTATCAATAAAAAGTGCTCTTTTCAAAATTTCACCTGTAAAAAAAGACTCCCCATTTTAGAGGAGTCTTTAGTAATATGTTATTTTATTCTAACAGATCAGAACCAGTAATTCCATGCAGTTGAAAGTGCATTTCCTACAGAACTTGCAAAATTCGAACTTTGCTCATATACATACTCTGCAGCTGATCCAACATTATCAACAACAAAGTTCCATGTATTCTTCGCTGCCTGACCAACTTTTTTTGCTGCATGAACTGTTCCATCTGCAGCTACTGTTATCACGTAGACAGCTCCATCCTGAAGTTTTTGAGCAACATATATAGTGCCGTCTTTTGCCTTTTTAAATACATAGCCCGCACCATCTTTGATCTCATCGACAACATAGTTTTTAACAGAATTCATTAGATATGTTATCTCTCTATCGGTTCTTGCAATATCTTTTGTATATCCTAATTCCTCGACATTATAAACCTTGAAACCTGAGAAATAGGCAATTCTATCAACATACGATTTTGATTTAGTGAAAGTCGTCTCTACACCGAGGTTTATTTTAATACCTGCCGATACATTTATACCTATTGATGGAGTATAATATTTAAGAAGTATATCTGTCTTCTCGATAAGAAGTACAGGTGTCTCTACAATCTTTTTAAACGATTGCTGAAGAACACCAAAAAGGCCCTTAATATTTGCGACAACAGTCTGTTCAGACTGCTGATCTCTTTGGGTTAGTAAAGTTCTCGAGAAGGAAGCCCATTCTCCGAAATATTTCTCTGTCTTCTCTCTGTCTATAACAAAAATATATATCTTTGTCATACCACTAATATCATAAAGTTCACTATAATCTGAAGGATTAGCATCATCCTCTTTCAGTCGCTCCTTTAGATACTGTATAGTCCTGTTATATATATTGTTCTTAAATTTATATCCTGCTGTAAACACCACTATACTACTTGTAAGTCTGAAATCTTTGTCAAATCTGAATATCAGGTTGGAACCTATATTTCCATTTGCGTTCACAAGGAACCATTCCGGGATAATATCATGACCAAATATCTTCGAAGAAACATCAAGAGCTGAGAAGCTACCTGATGCTCCAGCTTTAAGAACGACGTTATATTTGTAATCGGTAGGACCAAAAACTGTATAACCGTTTATCAATCCTCCTTCTATTCCAGTATTGATATTTGCAGATCCACTGACAAGACTTCCTGAAATACCTGCTGTGGTCTCTGATATCTTTCCATTTTCATCAGTTTTGACTAAACCTAGTGTGCCACCAATATTTCCGCTTACACCAACGCTACCGGTAAGTGAAAGAGATGAGTATATCTGATAATCTTTTACGTCAACACCGGATATCTTCTTCAGGCCAGCTGATAAAATAGGTTTAAAAGCACCTGAGACTGTCAGTAGTTTATCCATCATAAGAACTGTCTCTGCTTTTCTATCACTTGTATAAGGTTTTAAAAATCTGTATTTTTGTGTAAAACCGAGTGTCTGCGAAGCATTAAAACCTACAGTTGCACCTGCACCCACACCAAGGTTATGGGAAAGCACATGTACATCAAGAGGTTTCAATTTTGGTCCAAGACTTGCAGAGAAAGACCAGGTAAGTGTTGGAAATACAGTTACTAGAACTGCATCTTTAGATCTTCGATTTATATAAGGAGATATAAATGTAACAGAACCATCACAAGCTGGTTTAACACCTACTGATGCTCCGGCTAGTACAGGTTCTAACCCGACTCCCACCTTTAGACCGGCAGAAGCTGAATAGTTTACCATCATATCTCTTGGAGCGATCTTAACTGTAAAGTCAGCTTTAACATTATCATTCATCGCAACAGTGAAAGTGTTTTCTGTTGAACTAAACATTGAAGGATCCATAGTTATCTTTATCATACCATTTGAATCAGAATCGTATCTTAACCCATCAACATTAAGCGATACACTTTTTAACGTCATTCCCTGTTCATCTATTACCTTTACATATAATGTGACTGTTCCACCACGTTTTGCATTTACAACGTAATCCTCACCAAACCACGGTACCACTTTATAATTTTTCTTTATATCATTAAAAGCGACCTCAGCATCAGCATCTTTACCGAAATCGGTCTTAAATTTCCTTACTATTGATTTTTTAGTCTCTAGATTAAAAAGTACAAGTGAGTCATCATAAATAGCTCTTACTTTAAATTTCCCGATAATAGTGCCTGGGAAAGCATTTCTTTTTACAAGCTGCATTGTATCAGGATCAAAATAGATCAATTTTACTGATTTTGTTCCTATTGCTGATACAGCTATTAGATCCTCAGGTTTATAATCCTTCTGTTTAAAAAGTCTCTGATAAAGTCCTTTATCGATATTCTTTTTTATCTCTCTTTGAAGCATCAGCATCTTATCAAGTGATGATTCCTTATAAAAGAAGTTTATAAGTTTATATGCCGATGAAAAAGATTCGATCAACGGATAATACAAAAATGCATCGTAAGTATTTGGATCTATTTGCATCCTGTTTAACCTTCTAGCAAGATCGAACATATTTTTATATGAATTTTCCTTGTCAACTAATATCTCGGCAAGTTTATCTCTATACTCATCAAGCATATCTATTTGCTTATTAAGTTTCTCTTTACCATGATCATCTCTGACATTATTTATCATATTGAAATAAGCCACATTTCTAATTGTAGCAATTTGCAAGTAATGTTCCAAAACATCTATTTTACCCTGCTTATCGTTCTCTATAAGCGTCTTGACATCTGTTTCAGAAAACAGTTTATCCGATACACGGTAATATGCGCTATCACCATAATCAAGATCTATTGAAAACACCGTCGTCTGAAAAGAAAGTATCAGAATGAATATAAGCATACATCTGTAAAATACTTTCATACTTCCTCCCCTATCTGATCTCCACAAGAGCTCTTTTTTCTACAAGCCCCTGAGGATCAGAGATTTTAATATTAAAATCAACATATCTTTTTCCACGATTTCTTTTTATGTTCACTTTCACATCATCCAGTTCCAACATATATATCAGCTTATTAAAATAAACACCTTTTTCCTGTTCTCTTTTTACATCAACGAATTTTGCATTATAAGTCTTACCATCTATGTATATAATAGGCTTATACCAAAGATTGGTCTTTTTATAAAAATCTTCTGTCGTATAATAAGAATCATCCCTCATAACAATAAAAAAGGGTGATGTGAACTTATTATTCTTAACATTAAGAAACTTCGAGAATTCTATTATCTTTATCCTGGTTGACTTTTTTACTTTTACCTTAAAGTTCCTTACCACTTCAAGTGGCAACCAGACTCCTGGATTATTCATATATTGATATTTCAATACGGTTCTTAACCTTATATTATAAAAATGTTTCTCAGGACCATTTGGTATTCTAAAGATATGTACAGCAACAGAACCTTCTTCGTATTGGTTGTTTTCTTCATCGATAAACCATTGATACTTTACATTCTTTATCTCAACACCAGGTTCTTTTACAAATATTTGTGCCTTTAGCAAAGATTCCTTACCCTGAACAGCCTCCTCAGGGACTTTTACTTTTAACTCATAATCAATTGTTTCCTTTTTGTAATAAAAAGGTCTAGTCTCGACCACCTGCTGAAAAGTCTCTCCATCTTTGTAGAAGACCAGTTTTGTGGTTAAAGTATAGTTCCCTTCTTTTTCGTAAAAATGATTCATCTCCTTTGCAATTTGACTAATAGGAAGTACATCTTTGTTTCCATCTCCCCAATCATAGATAAGTTCGATCTTTTCCACACCACGGCTTTTAAGCTTATCAACAAACTTCATGATCTCTTTATGCTCGGTAGTGGTTAGCGCAAAAAGTGAAATTGAAACAAATAAAAAAATTATTAATATGATATATTTATTCTTCATATTATGATTATAAATAATTATCTGGAAGTTTTCTACACTTTTTTTTGATAATAAAAGGATCTATAAAAAGAATATCTATCTCACTATTTAAAAAACATGCCAGTGCATGAAACGGACTTTCGACAATAGGTTCTCCAGCAAGATTAAAAGATGTGTTTAAAAGAACATGTATATCAGTGATCTTGGAATATTCTTTTATAAATCTATAAAAAGAAGGGTTTGAAGACTCACTTACACTTTGTATTCTTGCACTATTATCAACATGTGTTATAGCAGGCAGTCTATGGATCCATTTTCCTTTTATTTGAAAAGTCTCAAGCATATACGGTGAAAAGCAATAATCCTCAAAATATTCATCACCTTTTTCGTGCATGACCACAGGAGCAAATGGTCTGAACATCTCTCTATGTTTTACCTCTCGATTTAACCTGTCCTTCATATCCGGATATCTTGCATCCGCTATTATTGATCTTGCACACAAAGCACGCGGACCTGTCTCTGATGATAACGTGAAAAAACCACATATTGATCCTTTTGAAACGAGTTCTGCCAATTCTTTGTAGATGTTCTCATCTGTATAGAACTCAACCTTTGAAGCCTTGATTTCATTTATACCAAAATCAAGATCATAGTTATTTTTAATATCGAATTTCAACTCTTTTTCATGCTCAAAAAAGACTGAGATCTCAAATACACCTGCAGTCAATTCTTTAACATCAAGCTTATCCGATAATTCAAGACTTTTTATATCTTCTGAGTATATTTTGAACTTTAAAATACCATTTTCATAATCCTTCAAAAAACTCTTTATCTCTTCTTTCGAATAAACATATCCATTGTACGGAAAAAACATAAATTACCCCTATCAATTAAGCCTANAACTTGATTATTATACATGAAATATGTTAAAATATAAATATAATAAAGATCAAAAGATGTTTCAGGAATGAGGTGATATTATGAACATATCACGAACAGAAAGCAGTTTCTATAACGAAAGTCTACTATCTAAAAAATTCCCTTCAAAAAACACTTCTATAAAAGAAGATTTGACTGATGAAGAAAAGAAAACGATTCAGGAACTTAAAAAAACTGATAGAGAGGTCAGACAGCATGAGCAGGCACACAAAAGTGCTGCCGGGAGCATCTCAGTTAAATCTCCTTCCTTTACCTATAAGACAGGTCCCGATGGTAAAAAATATGCTGTAGGAGGCGAGGTAAGCATAGACGTAAGTGAAGGAAAGACACCCGAAGAAACAATAAAAAAAGCTCAGCAGATAAAAAAAGCCGCACTTGCTCCTGCAAATCCATCTTCACAGGATAAAAAAATAGCAAGTCAGGCACAGGCAATGGAGTCAAGAGCCAAAAGAGAACAGAGCAAAAAAAACACATATTCAACAGAAAATGAAAATAAGATTCAGGACCCCGATATATACTCGACCTTCTCAATAACAGCATAAATTCTTTTGAGTTTTATGAAAATTCTATATCAATTACGGGACCATCTTTACATAGATGATAACTATTACCATTTATTTCTTTTTTACATGACATACAAAGACCAAATCCACATCCCATTCTTTCCTCATATGATAATTTGATATTAATCTTCTTTTCTTCTGCAAACTTTAAAAGCAAGTCTAGAAATACATCTGGCCCGCAGGCGATTATACCCTTATATTTACTACTATCATAATTTTCTTTTAAATATTCAATCAGGTTTCCGCAGAAACCATGGCTTCCATCCTCTGTACAGATCTTTACTTTTTCGATCTTATTAAAATCAAAAAGCGCAGATGAATCAGAGATACCATAGACACAATCTAAAGCAAACTTTCTTATAGCAAAATGAATTGATGCAAAACCCATTCCAGCACCAATTGCTAAAAATTCATCACATTTATTATAACCATTTCCAAGTGGTCCATTTAAATAGAGTTTTTCTCCAACTTTAAGATCATATAAAAGTCGGGTTCCTTCACCTTTTTTTCTGATAAAGAAAAACACACTATCCTCTTTCTTATCAAAAACAGATATTGGCCTTGCAAGAACCGGAAAATCTCCCCAGGATCTTATCATATAAAATTGACCTGGATAAGCTTGGGTATCTTTATGACTTACCTCAAGTATAAAATGATCACCATCCAGTATATTTTTACTGAGCACTTCACTCACTATAAATTCTGACATACTATTTCTCCTTCTACTACGGTCATCTGGACATCGCATTCTGCCTTATAAGGAAGAAAAGGATTATTTTTTCCCTTAGATATAAGAGCTTCCTTATTTATCATTCTTTCCTTATCAAGATCAACAATCGTAAAATCGGGTCTTATACCAGTTTTTAGGCCCTTAATATCAGCATTTATTATCTTTGAAGTGTTGATACTTATCGCTCTGATTATTTTAAATATATTAAGATCCCTTTTTTTATATAACTCGCTAAAAATAACAGGTATTAAAGTCTCCACACCTGAAAATCCATAAGGTGCTTCTTCATAAGATGTTTTTTTCTCCTGAGAAGTATGCGGTGCGTGATCGGAAGCTATAACATCAATAAACCCGCTTGAAAAATATTTTATAAGTTCTTTTGAATCCAGTTTGGTTCTAAGAGGTGGATTTACTTTAAAATCAGATGATCTTAAATCTGAATTACTCTCATTCAAAAACAGATGATGAGGACATACCTCACAAGTTATTTTAACACCTCTTTCTTTAGCTTTTACTATTATCTCAATACTTTCCTTTTTTGATACATGTTGAATATGAACGGGACAATCTGTTAACTCAGAAAGAAGTACATCTCGATATACACCGAATATCTCACTGTTTGCATGCTCTGGAGCTATTCCCTCAGACTGACTGTGCAATAAAAGTGATGAACCTGATCCTTTTAGGGATCTCATTGCTCTTTCCATCAGTTTGCTATCATAAAGAGCAAGACCGTCATCAGAAAAACATGAACATCCTGCTGAAATGAGTTGTTCAAAATCATTTAGTGTCTTACCACTAAGATCTTTAGATAACGAACATGATTGAAACAATCGTGCACCTTTTATCTTTGAAGCTCTCCTGATGACATCAAGATATTTTTCTTTATCATCTATTACAGGCAGTGTATTAGGCATGGCTACGACTTTAGAAAAACCGCCTCTGGCCGAGGCTTTCAAGACAGTTTCAAGAGTTTCCTTATGAGTGAGTCCAGGGTCTCGAGTATGAACATGTATGTCTATTGTATCACTGATAAGCAGATTTTTTTTTGCATCAATCACTCTTATATCATTAGTGATTTTAGCACTTATTTCTTGCAGTATACCTTTTAATATAAGAATATCTCTTACTATGAACGTCTCATTCTTAAGATCAGGTACTTTGACATCCTTAATCAAAAAATCATAGTTTTTTTTATTTTCCAAACCCATCAATATCATCCATAATAGATAGCACTTGATCGAGGACTTCCATCGGAAGTTCTCTTTTTTTAGTCAAATCTTCCAGAATATCATGTGCTTCTTCTATATTCCCTTCATCTTTTAGAATGAGAGCTTTTTGAATAATTGCTCTGAAGTAATCTGAAGATCGCTTAATTATATCATCAAGTATCTTAATGGAAGCTTCCGATCCATTGAGTTCCAGTTCTATTCTTGCCCTTAAAAAATCCCAATCTTCACCGGAGTTTTCATCCTGATGCATATCTATAAGGGATATTGCTTCTCCAAACATCGACTTAGCCATAAGAGTCTCGATATATTTAAAAAGAAAAAAATGATCAAGCGCTTTAACTTTGTTGTATTCTCTATAAGCTTTCTCGTATTCACTTATATCTACATCCTCAATCTGTGCTGCCGACGAATTGATAATATCTCCATATAATTCGTGTACAAAGCCTTTCTTATTGTTATCAAGCTCCCTTTCATATATGTTTTTAACAAGGATTTCCGCTCTTTCAATATCACCATGAACATATTCAAGTTCTGCTAGCTGAATGATAATATCGACGTCCTCTTTATTAATCTCATGAGCTGTTCTCATACTAAACAGGGATTTTTCTATCTGTTCCAATCTTCTATACACCATTGATTCAAGTACATATAATTTCGCATTTTCTTTTAAGTTTTCTTTAATCTTTTCTATCAAAATCTTTGCCTGCTCCAAAAGATTTGCTTCAAAAAGATAATTTACACCTGACAGGACTATAGGTTCCCAATTTTCCAATGCTATTTCCTTTGATTTTTCATGTTTTTCTGAAAGTTCATATAAAAAGACGAGTATCCCTTTTAGTCTAACTTCATTTTCTTCTCCAATTTTTTCTAACATCTTTTCAACTAGCTGACTGGCAAAAGTATATTCTTCCAGTTTCACAAAAAGAAGCATAAGGTTCTCAAGTAGAAACAACTCTTCTGAATTCCTATAAATTCCTGTAAATATCTTTTCCAACTGTTCTCTATAGGTTTTATCATCTTTCAAATAATAGATAAGAGCTTTTAAGGCGAATGATTGTAATTTGTGATTTTTTTCCTTTATATCATCCAATATTTTCATAGCTATATCAAGTTTTTCAGCTTTAATATTTATTTTAGCTATAAGTAGTTTATCAAAATCTATATTATCTTTTTTCTGAAGAAACTCACTATAAATATTTTCAGCTTTATCATAATCCTCTGTAAGATATAAAAGTCTTATAAGAGCTTGATAATAAGCACCTTTTTCAATAGCACTATCAATAGCTTCCTGCATATTTTCAAGAGCTTTCTTATAATCCCCCTGATGATAGAAAATATTTGATAGTTCTGAACATACAAGTGCTCTATGATCCGAATCTGATGAAGACCTTTTTAGACTTCCAAGTATCTTCTTAGCTTTATCAAGCTCTCCTAACGAGATAAGAACGAGGGAATATCTGTAGGATATATCAAAATCCATTGGATTCTCTTTTCGAAGTTGTCTTAATAACTCTTTAGATATTTGCCTATCCTCCTGATGGAAATATATATCAGCCATTAGCTTCCTTGTCTGAAGATCATCTTTATCTTTAGCCAATATATCAAGGCATACATCAATTGCCTTATCGTATTCTTTTTCCGAAAAAAAAGCCTTCGCTACTGTAAAAAGTTTATTATTTTCCATAACCTCTCCTATCATCTTTGATAGATAAATACCTCTTTTCTTATATTGCCATCAACTATGTATACTTTTTTCAATTCTTCTGATACTGGAATCACCTCTACCGTTGTTGTATCCAAAATCTCTATCTTATTTTTAAAAAGATCCTCTTTTTCTGACAATCTTTCAAAATAATCTTTCATTCTTATACTATCTGTTATCTCAAGTCTATCAAATCCTAACCATCGAATATATTCAGTAATATTTCTCAAATATCTTGAATGATCAGCTATATCTTTTGATGCATAATGTACATCTTCTATAGGAAATACAAAAAGTCGAAGTGCCGGATATATCATAAGCAAAATAAGAAAGATCGCAAAAAAGATCTGTATAAGACTAATTTTTTTTCCTGAAAAGAAAGCTCGTCCACCCTTCAAAACTCACCCTCCTTATAAGTTTGAGATCACTGAAAGAATCTTTTACTTCTTCAGCTTGATCATCCTCAATACCACTCAATATAAGATATTTATTTTCATCTACATAATCTATTAATATATCATGATTATTTATTAGAACATGTGCAAATATATTTGCGGTAACAAGATCAAATCTTTTATTTATATAGGAAAGATCCATACAAAAAGTGTTTACATTGACCTCGTTTAGTTTCTGATTCTCGATCGCATTATACAAAGCGGTCAGGTCATTATCAAAAGCATATGCTTCTGCTATACCTAACTTTTTTGAAAATATTGATAATATTGAAGATCCACAACCAGGTTCAAGTAGATCATTTAAACTGTCTCTTGAGTTTAGCCAGGAAATCAGTTCTATACATTGTCTTGTGGTGGCATGCTGTCCAGAACCAAATGCCTGAGCAGGGTTTATTATTATAGTCTTTTCTTTATCTTCTTTTCCATCTATAAGGTCTTTGGATTTTATTGTAAAATCCTGAACTTCAATACTTTTAAAATCACCGTGAAGTACTTTATTCCAAAATGCTGTAGTTTCTTTAATATCGATTTTAAGATCTTCTATACGATAAGACAATCTTTTTTCTATTCTTCCTGATAGGTCTTTATCCTTTGTGTATAGTATTACAGCATCATCATTTTTTTCAAAACACTCATTGTTCATTAATGCAAGAACGTTCTGGATCTCATTAAAGTCCTGTTCATCTTTGTATAATATTTTTATTACTAACCATTTATCTTCCATGATTATGATAATAACATATTTTATAAAATTTTAAATAATTTTTAAAACAGTTTTGATTTGTTGCCGAGTGTTTTAAAGTCTGTTAAAATCATAAAAAATCTTATCAAGAGGTGTTTGTTAATGAATATATCCCTAATAAAAAAAATAATTTTTTTATACATGCTTGTGGCTTTGATATATTTTACGATACATAAAGATATAATCAACTCTGTGATTCTAATAATTCCATGTATTTTGATATTTAATATTAAAGATAGTAAAAATAAAAAAGATAATGATATAGATATTTTAAAGAAAGCTATAAATAATATTCCAGGTTTTAAAAAAGATGACGCAAAAGATCTTACCTCATATATTGATGCAGTGAATGAATATACTACAAAACTACGTAGCGAACTAAGATTTCATAAAAAAGACTCAAAAAAGATGGAGGAAGAACTATTTCTTTTAAAAGAAGCTATCAACAAAGAAGGGTATGATAAAAAAGCTAATAGTAATGGCAATAAGATATGCGCCAGCATAATAGATAAAAAAAATAACGATCTAAAAAATATAATAATCTCATTTAATCAGATCAGTGATATATGCAAGCGTTTTCTATCAAAAGATGATGCTTTAAAGATCAACGAACTTAAACAATCATTAAAGAAGATGCAAAATGATTTCTTAAAGACCCATCTCTTTCTTAATCTATTTAGTAATAATTTGAAATTAAAAAAGAAAAAATTCACGATAAAGGAACTTTACGATTCATTAAATGATGCTATAATTGAAATATCCGAAAAAAGAAACATTAGAATAGTCTTCAAAGATGAGACAAATGGGAAAAAAGTATATAACGATCTAACACTATTAAAAAAAGGTATTTTAGAACTTATAGAAAATTCAATAAACAGCTCTTCGGCGGGTTCAACTGTCATAATAAGGTCTTCATCCACATCGGACGACCTTGAAATAGCAATAATAGATTCAGGAAGAGGATGTAGTAAAAAAGACATACCTTTAAATATAGAAGATATTCATAATGATAAAATAGGACTTAATATCGTTCTTGGTATTTGTGAAATAATGAATATAGAGATTAGATTCATTCATAATATAGAGGAAGGAATGACTGTAAAACTAAATCTTAAATAAAAAAAAGGCCGCTAAAAAAGCGGCCTTTTGAACTTTAATTATCTATCTCGCATAATCTACAGCTTTGGTTTCTCTAAGTACTACCACCTTTATTTCTCCAGGATAATCTACTTCACCTTCTATCTGTTTAGCGATATCTCTTGAAAATTTTGGTAGTATCTTGTCATCGATCTTTCCAGGATCGACAATAACTCTTATTTCTCTTCCAGCCTGCAACGCATAAGTCTTCTCAACACCTTCAAAACCAAGAGAGATCTCTTCAAGTTTTTCGATCCTCTTTATGTATGCTTCAATGTTCTCATACCTTGCTCCCGGTCTTGAAGCAGATATAGCATCACCTGTCTGAACCAATACAGCTTCCATGGAATTAAATGGAGCATCTCCATGATGTGCCTCAACAGCATTAAGTACTTCTGGTTTTTCTCCCATCTTTTTAAGGATATCTACCCCTATACTTACATGTGTTCCTTCCATTTCCTGGTCAACAGACTTACCTATATCATGAAGAAAAGCTGCTCTTTTAGCAAGCTTCACATTGCATCCTGATTCAGCTGCCATAGCGGCAGTAATTGTTGCGACTTCAATTGAATGATCAAGTATGTTCTGACCAAAACTAGTTCTATACTTAAGTTTACCAATATAAGGATAGAGTTTTTTATTAAGTCCCATAACACCAACCTGTATAGCTGCATCTTCACCTATTTTTCTAAGTTCCTCTTCCATATCCTCAGAGACTTTCTTGAATGTCTCCTCTATTCTTGCAGGATGTATCCTGCCATCAGAGATAAGTTTTTCCAGAGTCTTTCTGGCTATCTCTCTTTTAAGAAGATTGAAGGATGATAGTACAACAGCTTCAGGAGTATCATCTATAATGATATTGACTCCAGTAAGCGCTTCAAGAGTCCTAATATTTCTTCCTTCTCTTCCGATAATCCTACCTTTCATATCATCACTTGGGAGCTGAACAACAGATACGGTAGATTCATTAACATGGTCAACTGCTATTTTCTGCATAGAATAAGCAAGTATCTCTTTGCTTTTCTGCTGAGCTGCATCATGCATCTTTTCTTCATATTCACGTATCTTCACACTCATCTCATAACCAAGTTCTTTTTCAAGGTTGGTTAGAAGTATCTCTCTAGCTTCATCCTTTGTCATCTTGGAAATATTTTCGAGTTCACTTAATATCTTACTTGTCTTATCAGCAAGCTGAGTTTTCTGGATTTCAAGTTCTTCACCTTTTTTCTCAAGAGTTATCTCTTTCTTTTCAAGTCTTTCCAGAAGCTCATCAACTTTTTTCTCTCGAGTCGCTATCCTTTTTTCGGTCTTGGCGATCTCATTTTTCTTTTCTCTTGTCTCTCTGTTGAACTCTTTTTCAAGTTCCTTTTTCATTGTGATCTCTTTGTTCTTTATCTCCAGATCAGCTTCCTTCATTCTGGTCCTGGCTTCTTTTTCTGCATCTTTTATTATCTCTGCAGCCTGACTCTCAGAATTTCGGATCTTCTGTTTCTCTTTATTACTGGCGATAAACATGCCGGCTAAAACACCTATGATAAGGGCTAAAACACCAATACCGGCATAAATAATAATAACATTCACCTTACACCTCCATTTATTTAAATTTCAAAGACCATTTACGGATCAGTAATAATACCTGACCCGTAAAATTTTAACACTCTTTTTTTATCCGGTAAATAATCAAATATCTTCAATTACTCCAGTATCTCTGTTAAACCTTTCAATGACATCATCTATTTCATTTACCATTTTATGAATATTTGACCAGTAGTCTCTATCGTACCATTGCTGATTGATCTGTTCATAGGTTTTTCCCTGCTGCTCGACCCATGTATAGTATTTAAGATTGTGTATTCTTTTTCTATCATAATAGTTACATTCAAGAATATTATCAGTAGTCAGCGCTCCAATATATCTTGCAAAATCTCTTTCAGCTTTTGCTTTATTATATTCAGGCTCCATATCAACCATCTCTTTATATCTTGAGTTATACATCTCCATAGAATCTGTAAGAACGGTAAACACATGGTCATTTTCACCAAGTTCGTAATATTTAGCAAATTTTATACATGTAAGAACATTTGCAATTCCTGAAATACCAAGAAGGTCAAGGTTATCAACTATTTCAGCATCAACACCTTTTTCTTTGAGGTATTCTCTACCAGCCGGATCATTAAATAATCTGACGAGTTTCATACAACTCTCATCATCTACTGTCATGACCATATCGGTATTTTTTACATTATGTATCCAAGGAATATGTTTATCTCCTATACCTTCTATTCTATGTCCACCAAAGCCATTGTTTAAAAGTGTTGGACATTCTGTAGCTTCTGATACACATACCTTAGAACCACAATACTGATCCTTCATAAAATCTGCAGAACCTACGGTTCCAGCAGACCCTGAAGTTACACATACTCCCGCCATAACATCATCTTCACCTTTTATGCTTTCAAATACCTCTTTCATTGCATTTCCGGTTACGTGATAATGCCAAAGATGATTACCAAATTCTGCAAACTGATTAAAAATGACTATATCATCTCTAGTTGCTTCAAGTTCATGACATTTATCATATATCTCTTTAACATTACTTTCACAACCAGGTGTTGCTATTATCTCACCCGCAACAGTTTTTAGCCATTCAAATCTTTCCTGAGACATCTCCTCAGGTAAGATAGCTATTGATTCACATCCAAGAAGCTGAGAATTATAAGCTCCTCCTCTACAATAGTTACCTGTTGAAGGCCATACAGCTTTTTCTTTTATAGGATCAAAATTTCCACTGGCTAGTGCTGGAGCAAGACATCCGTATGTCGCACCAACTTTATGAGCACCTGTAGGGAACCATTTCCCAACAAGACAGGTTATTTTTGCTTTAACACCAGTGATCTCTTCAGGAAGAGTAATATAATTGACTCCAGAATATTTTCCACCCTTCTTCTTTGGTTCATTTTTCCATGTAATTCTGAAAAGATTTAGTGGATTTACATCCCACAGACCAACATCTTCAAGTTTATCCTTGACCTTCTGAGGTATTTCCTCAGGATTAATCATCTGCTTAAAAGTAGGAAGAAGAATCTTCTTCTCTTTTGCTCTTTTTACAGCACTTTCATACTTTTCTCTGTTTCCTTTTAACTCTATCATCATTCCTCCTTAAAAAAATTCTTTGATAACTAAAATAATTATTGTAATGATACAACTCAAATAAAATAAAGACAAGTAAAATATAATTCGGTCGGAAACCCCTTTAATAAGTAAAGTTTTTATAAAGCTATCGTTATACTATTTGCTATTATTATTCATTTATTATTTTTAAAAAAATATATTTATATGATATAATCATATGTTGTTTTATAAACAATGTTAACCTATACATTAATAAAAGGAGCTTAAAATGAAAAAGATCTTATGTCTGTTTTTAATACTTTCAGTAATATCTATAATCTCCTTTGCTGAAGAAGTCTACATTGGAGAAAAAAGTTTAAAACTGTTAAAAGTAAAAAGCCCTACATCTTTTGAATTTGAAGAAATAGGTTTTGCCAGACTTGCTGGAGTAAGCGGTATGAGGTCCAATGATGAACAAAATGAAGAAGCTACAAAGATAACATCAGATATATTAAAAAATACTGTAGATAAAGATGGAAAATTAAACATTAAGATATATAAAGACGAAAAGAAATATAAAGATGGAAAAACCAGAGTATATTATTATGTTATAATACCAATTAAGGATTCTTCATTAGAACATATACTGGTATCCAAGGGTATTGCAAGCGTAAACAGCCACACAAAGAAATATTTTAAAGAAGATACTCTGAAAACACTTGAAAAGATAGCAAAAGAAAAAAAATTATTTAAATGGAAATAAAACTAAAAAGAAAGTGATAGGAAAAGATAATGATCGTAAGATGTTATGGGGCTAGAGGATCTGTACCAACATCAGGAAATGAATTCTCGAAATATGGTGGCAATACAACCTGTATGCAAATCGAAAGCAACGAAAAAGATATAATAGTCGTTGATGCAGGAAGTGGGATAAGACCTCTTGGTGAAGAATTAAACACAAGAAACATAGAAACCATACATCTTTTCTTTACTCACTATCACCTTGATCACATAATAGGATTTCCTTTCTTTAAACCTTTATTTAACAAAAAGATAAAGATTAAAATTTATGGACCTCGTTTTTTAGGAAAATCACTTAGACATATTCTTGACAATTTTTTCATACCACCTTATTTTCCAATCAACCCTTATGATATTTGTGCAGGAGAAAATCTTGAATATATAAATATAGACGAAGATGAAGATTATAATATAGACAATTTCAAAATAACTACAATAAGGCTTAACCATCCAAATGGAGGGCTTGGTTATAGATTTGTGGAAAAAAACAGTTCTTTCGTTTTTCTTACCGATAACGAACTGGATCATAAACATTTTAATGATTTTGATTATAATAAATATGTTGAATTCTCAAAAAATGCTGACCTTTTGATACACGACTCAGAATATTCAGATGAGGAATATAAGTTTACAAAAGGTTGGGGACATACAACTTTTAAATCTGCGTTTGAGTTTGCAAAAAAATGTAAAGTCAAACGATTTGGTCTTTTTCATCATAATCAGAAAAGATCTGACAATGATCTTGAAGAGATAGTAAACAACATGAAAGATAATATTAGACAATCCGAAATGGAAATGGAATGCTTCGCTCCATCCCAGAATTATGAAATAGAACTTTAACGGAGGAACATCAGATTGAGTAAAGAGTTAAATACATTTAAAAAGATACTCGCTATAGTCGAAGAATTAGGTCATATAAAAGATATAGATACTCTTCTTGAAAGAATACTCAGGGAAGCAAGACACCTTACTAATGCTGATGCAGGATCCATATTTCTTGTTGAGAATGGAATGCTTAAATTTTCTTATGTTCAGAACGATACTCTTTTTAAAGATGACACATCAACAAGATATTTTTACTCGGATCAGAAACTTCCAATAGATCAGAAATCTATTGCTGGTTATGTAGCTTGTACCGGTAAGATACTTATAATCGATGACGCATATGATCTTCCTAAAGATCTTCCGTTTACTTTTAATACATCTTTCGATAAATCGGCAAATTATAAGACCGTATCAATAATGACCGCTCCAATGAAAACAAGTGCCGATAAGATAGTAGGTGTACTACAGATAATCAACTCGCTTGATGATAAAGGAACCCCCACAAAATTCACAGAAGAACATCACGCTTATGTAGATCTGTTCTCAAACAACGCCGCTGTTGCCATCGAAAGAGCACAACTCACACGTGAACTCATACTTAGAATGCTTAAGATGAGTGAGCTTAGAGATCCTAAAGAAACAGGTGCTCACGTTAACAGGGTGGGAGCATACACAGCTGAAATATATGCAAAATGGGCAGAAAAAAAAGGACATGATCCTGAAGAGATAAAAAAGACAAAGGATATTGTAAGATTAGCATCAATGCTTCATGATGTTGGTAAAGTCGCTATATCCGACCTTATACTTAAAAAACCTGCAAGGCTCACAGACGACGAATTTGAGATCATGAAATATCATACTATATACGGCGCAAAACTTTTTAATGATCCTAGATCTGAACTTGATAAACTCTCTGCCGAAATAGCTCTTAACCATCACGAGAAATGGGACGGCACTGGTTATCCTGGAAAAATAACAGATATTAACGATGAAGAAGTGGATATGGCTACTGGAAAAAGAGGCGAAGAGATTCCTTTTTTTGGTAGAATATGTGCAATATCAGATGTATACGATGCATTAATAAGCAAGAGAGTATATAAAGATGCCTGGTCTGAAGAAGAAGTCCTTGAACATCTTAAATCTCAAGCCGGTTCACATTTTGATCCTGAACTAATTGAAGTTTTCTTTGAGATATATGACACCATAAAAGCAATTAGAAATAAGTTCAGAGATTAATAATTATTCTCCAAAGAATTTAAGTTCATTCTTCAGTTTCTTTAAGGAATCGGATGAATCATCTTTTTTTGTGTTACTATCAATTCCATAAGGTGACATAATAGTCTGTTTCTCAGGTTCCTGAAAGAATAGTTTGAGCTCTTCTGTATCCTTTGTTATTAAAGAATTGACATCAGGATCATGAAAATTACAGAGCATTGTAGGTTCATCACCTTTATGAAAAAGCTGTTTCACAGTATACGGACAATCATCTGTCTTTAATAATCCTGATTCTCTGCATATCTCTACTTCAACTACATCATCAGGTACAGGAAACTCTTCCTGAGCAAATCTTTCAGGGAACTTTTTGAATATCCTTTCCATAATATTTTTAACAATTGGAGCAGCAACCCTACCACCCGAACAATGTTCTCCTATTGGTTTAGGATAATCATAACCAACATATGAAATGACAAGAATATTTGGAGTAAATCCACAGAACCATGCATTTGTAAAATCATCCGTTGTGCCTGTCTTTCCGGCAATAGTTCTTCCATTTATCCTAGCTCTAGTACCGGACCCGTTCCTGACAACTCCAGTTAGTATATTATCCAATATAGCAACTGAAGATGCAGGCACAATATTCTCAGTATTGTAAGTATATTTTTCTATCTCTATATCATTATTATCTATTATCTTTCTTATGTCTGAAAAGTTGACTTTTTGCCCACTATTTGCAAAGACAGAATACACTTTAGCCATATCTATCGGAGTGACCTCATACGAACCAAGAGCCAGCGATAAAGTCTCTCTTAATTGAGAAGTTATACCAAGTTTTCTGGCATATTCTATTACATTTTTTACACCTATTTCCTTTAAAAGTTCAATAGCTACTATATTATAAGAGTTTACAAGAGCTGTCCTTAGAATAACCGGACCATGATACCTTCCCTCATAATTCTGAGGTTGCCATATAGTTTGAGTCCATGGATCAAAATATTCTCTTGGCACATCAGAAAACATCTTATTCGGAGATATACCATTATCAAAAGCAGTAAGATATACAATAGGTTTCATCAGCGACCCTGGTTGTCTCAAAGCATCAAAAGCTCGATTAAACTGATCTGATGAAGAAAATTTACGACCACCCACTACAGCAAGTATTTTTCCCGTCTTTATCTCTAGAACAATTGCTGCACCATTAAGTTCAGGATGATCTTTAAATATATCAGCTTTTGCAAATTCCTCTTCTGCTATCCTTTGAATATCAAGGTTAAGATTTGTATAGATCTTAAGCCCGCCGGAGTTTACCATATTATCGCCATATTTCTCTTTAAGATTTGGAAGAAGATATGAATAAATATAATAAGGCGCGGCACAGATCTCTCTGTCTCGACCAACAAGTTTTGGTTTTGCTTTTAGATTTTCTTAATATTCTTTCCTGTTTATATAACCATCTTTAAACATCTCTTTAAGAACAACATTTCTTCTTTCTATAGCTTTATCATAGTTTCTAAAAGGATCATAAGCTGTTGTTCCTCGAATGACTGCAGCTAGAAGAGCTGCTTCATGAATCTCCAGGTCCTTTGCATGTTTTCTAAAATAGACATTTGATGCTGATTCAATACCATACGTCCCTTGACCAAACGGGATCTCATTAAGAAACATAGTCATTATCTCATCTTTTGTAAATCTATGTTCGATCTTTAGAGCTAGCATTACCTCTTTTATCTTTCTGGAAAACTTTTTATCAAGTGTCAGGAATATATTTCTTGCAAGCTGCTGAGTGATAGTACTAGCGCCTTGCTCAAGCCGACCAAGTCTTATATCGACCAATACGGATTTTAATATTCTTTTAAGATCTATACCATAATGAGTATAAAACCTTTTATCCTCAATTGATACAACTGCATGAATTATATTGGGAGATATTTCCGAAAGACCAACTCTCTTAGTACGATTCTCATGTTTGAAAAGCTCCAGTATTAACCTTCCCTTTTCATCATATATCTTTGAATTTATTGATTGTTGATACGTATCAAGACTCACATATGGAAGTTGCTGATAAAAAGCATATATAACTCCAGCAACAACACTTGCTCCAACTGAGAATATAATAAAACAAACAATTAAAAATCTAAAAAAAAGTTTCTTTATATTTTTCATTTATAAATAAGATTCCTAGTATATTTTTCTCAAAGCAGACTCAGATCAAACGCTCATATACAAAAAATGCCACCTGTCTGATTCAGGTGGCATTTTATCATTATTTCTTTTAAGCAAGTTTGATTGCGTCTACTGGGCATGCATCTATACACGCACCACATTCAACACAAGCATCAGGATTTACGACTTTAGCCTTGTCACCGCTCATTTCAAAAACATCAACTGGACATGCATCAACACATGCTCCACATCCTACACAAGTAGCTTCATCAACAACAGGTTTAGCCATAGTTTCCTCCATATAAAAAATATTATCTTTAAGTTATCAAATTTTTCAGGATATGTAAAGCGAAAATTAATGGCGGACCCGACGAGATTCGAACTCGCGATCTTCGGCGTGACAGGCCGACGTGTTAACCAGGCTACACCACGGGCCCGCTTTAATAAAAAATGGTAGTCCCTACGGGAGTCGAACCCGTGCCGCAGCCTTGAAAGGGCTGTGTCCTAGGCCACTAGACGAAGGGACCACCTTTTTGTATTGTTATATTATCAATTATATCATATGAATGCAACTTTTTTTTAGTACCACTTTACCTTTTTCTTGTTTTTATAAGACATCAAATGTAATATGTTTAAATATTAAATTGATTGAAAGGAAAATAATCATGAAAAAGGCTATCTCTCTTTTATCTGGTGGATTGGATTCAGTAGTATCGACTTTTAAAGCTATGGAGAATTTTGATTTAAGATTATGTCTTTTCTTTGATTATGGTCAAAAAGCTTTAAATAAAGAACTTGAAGCTGCCACCTTCTATTCCGATCTAATGGGAGTAAAACTTGAGATCATCAAACTGGATTTTCTAAAGAAAATCACCGTAACTGCCCTTGTAAACGAACAACTCCCACCACATATGACATTAGAAGCACTTGAAGATCCTGAATTTGTAAGACAAAGTGCACTAGCAGTATGGGTGCCTAATAGAAATGGACTATTTGTAAACATAGCCGGATGCTACTGTGATTCAATGGATATAAACAATGTGATTACCGGGTTCAATTTCGAAGAAGCATCAACTTTTTCTGATAATTCCATTGAATTTATCGACGCCATAAACAATTCTTTAAAATATTCAACATCAAATTCCTGTAAAGTCGTATCTCCTTTTTGTAATAATTCCAAGTCAGTAATAGTCAAAGAGGCAATTCATCTAAATATAGACCTTTCAAAAATATTTTCATGTTATAACAACGATGAAAAGCAATGTGGAATTTGCGAAAGCTGTATAAGGTTAAAAAAAGCGTTATCAGATAACGATATAGATTATTCTAAATGGTTTTTAATATAAGAAATTGGAATTTTTCTGTATTTGTAATATCATGTTATATATGTTAAATTTTTTTAATAATCTAGAGATCAGGTACAAAATAACAATTATAATAATAAGCACTCTACTTATTTCATCGATTTTGACCGGTTTTCTCTCTGATGCTTTATTAAGTCACGAGGTATCTACAATAAATGAAAGTGAACTTAAAAACCTCACTAATCAATTAGTTTCCATGACACATACCCTAGCTAAAATCACAGTAGAAAATAGACTCAAATCATATTGCGATTCTACAACGGCCATTATGGCTCATTATTATCAGATATATTGGGATGGAATGATGACAAACAAACAGGCTTTGACAGATGCCTCAATGTTTACTGATGAAAAAATACTAAACGGCGCTGGATTTATCTTTTTGATAAAAAAAGATGGTACTATATTAAAACACCCATTGGAACATCTTTTAAATCATCATATCTCTGAGTATCTTAAAAGTCTTGAATTTCTAAATAAAAATGAAGGATTTTTTGAAAATACATTAAGTGAGAATAAAAACAAACATATATTGATGTATTCAAAACTCTTTGAACCATGGGACTTATATGTATGTGCAGTAATACCAAAAAACAAGATGTTTCTGCTTGTAAATACTGAGGTTATTAAAAATCATATTTCAGCCATAAGATTCGGAAAAACAGGATATCCTTATGTTCTTGATAGCAAAGGAAATATTCTTATTCACCCTGTATATAGCGACACTAACATATTTGATATATCACCTAGAGAGAACTGGCCAGACTTTAAAAAGATTCTTGAAAACAAATCTGGGAGAATAAACTATAAATGGCAAAATCCTGGAGACCCCTTTCCAAGAGAAAAAATCGTATATTATAAGCATATACCAGAGTTAAACTGGGTTCTTTGCACCTCCTCTTACAAAGATGAATATGAGTATACTCTTAACCGATTAAGGATGTTTACAGGACTTATATATTTAATAACGCTGATTATAATAATACCTATTATAATAAAGATAACAAATAACATGATTATTCCTCTTAAAAAGATAATGAATTCTTTTAAAAAAGGAGCAATAGGTAATTACAATACAAGAGTACATATTAAACACAAAGATGAGATAGGCAAACTTGCTGAATATTATAATACTTTTATGGATCATCTTGAAAAAGAGATACAGGAAAGATTTATCGCTGAAGAAAAACTTAAGACTTTATCTGAAAATCTGGAAGAAAGAGTACATCAAAGAACATTAGAACTTGAAATAGCAAATAACGAACTCGAAAGCTTCTCTTCAACAGTCTCACATGATCTTAAATCTCCTATAGGAATAATATCTGGAATGGCTCAAATACTGAACGATAATATAAAAGACGAAAAACCAGCTAAGGAAGAAAACCTAAAGATAACTTCAAATATACTGAGCACGACAAAAAGGATGGAAATTCTTATAAACGATCTTCTTCAATTCTCTAAAATAAACAAATACGAGATGATAGTCGAAAGATTCAACGCTTCCGAGATAATAAACGATATTGCCAGAAGACTTGCGTCCGTAAATAAAAAAAGAAACGTAGAATTTATTATAGAGGATGATGTATATATTGAAGGAGATAAAAACCTACTTACGGCAGCACTTGAAAATCTTGTGAATAACGCATATAAATTCACCAACCGAAAAGAAATGGCTATAATAGAGTTTGGAATAATGGAAGAACACAAAAAATCAACACCAGGTAGAAATACCTATTATATAAAAGATAATGGTGCCGGCTTTGACATGAAAGAATACAGCAAACTATTTAGTGCGTTTCAGAGACTCCATTCTCAGGAAGATTTCAAAGGTACGGGTATTGGTCTGGCAAATGTATATAAGATAATATCCAGACATAACGGTCAGATATGGGCTGAAAGCAAACCAGGATATGGCGCTACATTCTATTTCCAGATATAAAAAAATTACATTTTTAGTAAACAGACTTTTCAAGTCTCTGTAAGCAAACAAATTGTTTTAGTAAACGACCTTCGGTCTAGTAAATTAAATACGTTCACTTCTCACCAAAGTCGAAAGACTTGCTTACTGAACAACTCATTGTTGCTAACTAGAACTATTTTAGTTCGCTCACTGTTTTTAGAATATTGATACTGCGACTTTTAGTTTAACGCTATATTCTTTTTTTCCACTATGTTCTCTGATTCCTCTCATTTCCTCTCTGTAGAAACGTACTTTCTCACCGTTTTTAACAAGCGAATCTACCGCATTTTTTGCTGCATCATCATAATTATTTGAAGACGAACCAAAAACCTCTATAACTCTTATCATAAATTTCCTCCTCGATACTAAACTTCTCATATCTATTATCGGATTTTTTATTATCCGACTAAAGTATGTTTAAAAAAAAAGCAGAAATTGTATATTTTTTGACCTGCCGATCACAGTTTAACTCTCCACTGTTCCTTGTTACAACGTTTCCCATTCATTGTTTACTTCCTATTTTCAGTTGGCATAGTTTTTGTATGTAATAAGATAGTTATAAAAAAGGAGAAATACTATGAAAAAAACAATGATATTATTGATCTCACTATTACTTTTTTCAACAATTAATATTTACGCTCTCAAAGCTGGAAAAGATTTTAATTCTTTCACTGTATCAGAACATACAAAAGATGGAATGATAATGATCGATATAAACTATTTTGCATCTTTTGGGAAACCTGTTGTTCTTCATATTGGCATTAATGGTTGGGATAATATACAGGATATTTATTCAAATAATGGAGAGTTTGAGCTTGAATTTGATAGAGATGTATCAAGAATTGATATATGTTTTAAGATAAACGATAATTGGGACAACAACAAAGGTCAAGATTATTTTTATAATACAACTAATTATATTTGTAAAGAATTTATAAAAGACAATAATGATCTTTTAATAGCAAAAGATTATGTTGAAGAAAGTATTCAAACATTAAAAGATCTGAGTTTAATGATCGAATATCACTATGAAAAAAACAAAGAAAATCTTAGATTGAAAAATACAACTAGAATGGCTATTTTTGATGGTTTAGAATTGATCAAAATGATTAACGACTCAAAATCAAAGGAGAATATTGTTGAAATAAATAAAAGACTGAACCTTTTCAGAGATGTTGTTGAAAATCTAATCTAAATAATCACATACACCATTAGCTGCTACATAGGCACTTGAAAATGCAAACTGCAGATTATAACCTCCAGTATCAGCATCAACATCAATGACCTCTCCAGTGAAAAAAAGACCTTTGTGTCTTTTATGCATAAGCGATTTTGTAAAAAGCTCTTCGGTTGGAACCCCACCTCTTGTTATCATAGCTACTTCAAAACCTGCTTTTTTAAAACCTTTGATGTTATGATTACAAATATTATCGATCAACTTCTTTCTCTGTCTTTTATTTACCTGACTTGCCTTTGTATCCTTTGTGATCTCACTCATATTTAAGAGTGTTTCCACCAACCTTGCAGGAAGATGTGATAAGATATCTAATTTTAATATTGGTCTGTTTCCATTTTTATCAGTCCATTTAAGAAATCTTTCCTCAAATTCCTGTTGATCTAGCTTCGAAAAAGATATGATCAACTCGGACCTTTCATTTATATACCTTGATAGACGAAGTATAACCGGGCCTGATATTCCTTTATGAGTAAATAACAGATCACCTGAAAAAGAGTATTTTTCTTTTTTATTGTTTTTAACAGTGATTTTCACAAAGGTTGAGATGCCTGATAACGCTCTGAAATGGTTGTTATTTAAATATAAAGGTGTCAACGCCGGTATCATATTATTTAATCTTACATCTAAATTTTTACAGATACTTTCAACATCCCCCTCAGAACCGGTCAACGGATACGACTTTCCTCCCGTTGCAATCAGAACAGATCGCGATAAGTAATTCTTATTTGCAACGATGTTAAATATATTATCTTTTTCTTTTATTGATTCTACTTTATTATCGTAGATAACAGTTATATCGAGTTGCTTAAGTTCTTTTATCATTACATCAAGCAGATCAGAAGCTCTATTTGAAGCAGGAAATACTTTGCCATTTTCTTTTGTTATAAAATCTATACCCCTTTTTTTGAAAAACTTTAAAAGATCGTCAGGAGAAAATCTATTTATTATCTTTTTAGTAAAATTCTTCTTTTCAAAATAATTAAGATAGAAATCAACCTCTCGATAAGAGTTTGTGATATTGCACTGACCTGAACCTGAAATAAGAAATTTTCTTCCAGGGCTGCTCTTTTTCTCTAGGATAAGGACTTTATGACCTTTTAAAGATATGTTTATTGCAGCAAATATACCTGCAGGCCCTGCACCTATAATTATACAATCGAATATATCCATAAAATAAAGATTATCAAAGCTGGAAGAAAAAACCAAAAAAGTAACAACAACTTATTCTTCTTATTTACTCCGATAACTCCCTTTCCCTGACAAACATCACAGGTCTTCCAATCTCCATCTTCAGGACCTGTCTTTAAAAAACCTTTACCTTTACATTTGCGGCAAATCATAGAACTAGCCAATCATCCTGCCATAAGCCAATAAAATATATATTATTATGATTATGATAACGACTAAAGTGGTAATAACGTGTTTTTTGCTTGTATTCTTTTTAGAAGTTTTTACTATTTTATCAGACATCTTATCTTCTGGTAATCTTGTTCTTTCTTTCATTAATATATCAAGTGCTGCATCAAGACCTTTATTATAAGCTTTTTTTTCATCTTCTCCACTTTTTTGAGGGAAATAATGTATCTTACAGAATTTTTTTAGAGATTCACTCTGCTTACCAAAAGCTACATAAAGAAATATCTCTACATCCTTTCTCCAACCAATAAAATAGGAATGATTACCATGAAACTTTCTAAGGACATCTGTTCGATGCATGAGCTGATCGATCTCTTTTTTTAAAATAAGACTGTTGATATTAGGCATATTTTATTCCTGATTTACTTTTTAATAGATTTTATCATATAATTATTTCAATGACCAATAAACATAAGACTCATTATTAAACTTTTATGGAGATTTATATGTTTGATTATATCAGAGCAGAAAAATATATAACTTATGATGGAGCGCAACTTAGTGCACATTTTGCTTATAAGAATTTCAATATACTTGGAAATTCTATTGTGGTTTTCAAGGGTGGTTGCAGAATACCTTATGAGAACATGGTAGATCTTGAAGATGTCATAAATCATGACGAGATATACTCTAAGGAAATGCTGCATTTTATAGCTGAGTTTTTTGATTTTTCTCTTACAGAGATGATAATGCTTCAAAGAATTTTTGCATCTCTTGTCTCTGAAAGAATTCTTTTCGAGACCGGTAAAGTCCTCCGTAGAGATGGAGATGACCTGTTTCTTAGAGATAGAAAACTTTCTATATCAATCGCAACAACAACCGGTGTTTCCTCAATGTTTCATTTTGCTATGAATCTTGACAGTTCAGATACTCCGGTAGATACTATAAGTCTGGGTGAGATTGGCATAGAGAACATATGGGATTTCACGGATAAACTAATGGAATGCTTAAAAAAAGAGATAAAAGGTATAAGAGGAGCAAGATGCAAAGTAATACCAAGATAGGGATAACAACAACTGTTCCGGTTGAGATAATTCTAGCTTCAGGAGCTATCCCGGTTGATATAAATAATATTTTTATAACTGACGTAGATCCTGGAAATCTTGTTGATAAAGCAGAAAAGGCAGGCTTCCCTCAAAACACCTGTTCATGGATCAAAGGACTTTATCAGACTATTATCTCACAAAATATAGAAAAAGTATTATCACCAGTTTGGGGAGATTGTTCAAATAGTTTTGCCTTATCTGAGATATTAAGCGAATGCGGAATTGAAGTTATAGAGTTTCAATATCCTTTTGATAGAAATATCAAACGACTTAAAGAATCTTTTAAAGAGCTTTACGATAGATTTGATGTATCAGAGAAGGATGTCCTAAAAAAACATGATGATCTACAAAAAGTCAGAAAAGAACTAAAAACAATAGACGATCTAACTATTAAGGGTAATATAAGTGGTAAGGATAATCATATATATCTTGTTTCATCATCAGACTTCGAAGGAAATCCAGATCTTTTTTTAAAAAAAATAAAAAATAGACCAAATATAATAAAAAAAGAGAGCGATGATAATCACAGAATAGGTATTATTGGTGTACCTCCAATTTTCACCAATTTTTTTGATGTACTTGAAGAATTAGGATTTTCAGTGGTTTATAATGAGATACCTGCGGAATTTTCGATGATCAAATCTCTTGATAAGGGGTTTTATGAAAAATATTTAGAGTATTCATATCCCTATGGTATGCGTTTTAGATTACATACGATCAAAAAAGAGATAAAAAGAAGAAGGCTTAAAGGTATAATACATTATACTCAATGCTTCTGTTATAGACAGATCGAAGATATACTTCTAAGAAAAAACATTGATATACCTATTCTTACAATAGAGGGCGACCGCCCATGTGAGATCGATTCAAGATCGAGGATGCGTCTTGAGAACTTTTGGGAGTTATTATGATATTATCAGCTTTGGATATAGGATCACGCCTTACAAAAAGAGTCGATTTTAAAGACGATAAGATAATCAACACATCGCTTCTTGACACAGCTGTTTTTTACAAAAACATCAATGATTTTATAAAAAAGAACCAGGATATTTCTCTTTATATGACTGGATATGGAAAAAACAACCTTCAATTTGGAAACAAAGAACTTAAAACATTTACAACACCAGAGCTCAAAGCTCATTTCATCGGAGCTAAACAACAGACCGGTCTTAAAGATTTTATATTACTTGACATTGGAGGACAGGATACCAAAGTCATTAAAGTTGAGAACTCGAGGATGGTAGACTTTAGGACTAACGAAAAATGCGCTGCTGCATCCGGACGTTATCTTGAAAACATGTCTTCAATATTAGGAATTGAAAACATAGGAAAGTATTTTGAATCCCCTGTCAAACTCTCCTCTACCTGTGCAGTTTTTGGAGAAAGCGAGGTAATAGGACTTCTTTCAAATGGGATTTCAATATCTGAAATTGCTGCAGGTGTTAATAAATCTTTATTCCTAAGAGTCTCTAAACTTATTATACCGCTATATTCTGAAAATACTCCAATAGTGTTTTGTGGAGGACTTTACTCAAATATAGCTATCAGATCATTTCTTGTTGATGAGTTTAAATGTGATCTAATCATCCCTGATTTTCCTATTCATAATGGGGCAATTGGTGCATTTTGGGCTAAATATATTAAATGATTATATAAAATCTCTTTTTTATGCTAAAATCTTAAGGAACATCTTGTGTTTTTTATACAAAATTTAATAAGAGGCCTCTAGTTTATGGATTTTTCAGAATTTTTCAGAGATAACTTGAAGATAGCCTACGGATGTACTGAACCTGTGGCGGTCGCTCTTGCAGCAAGTCATGCAGCAAGACTTATAAAAGAAAAAAAGTTTAGAAAGATAGAGATAATAACTGATAGAAACATATTAAAAAACGGATTTGGAGCTGGTATACCTAATTCTAATGGTATGATTGGTAATGTATTCGCTGCATCACTAGGTGCTTTCATCGCAGATCCCGATAAGGGTTTTAGTATATTCAACGATATTCCCGATAATACACTTAAAGCAGCAGAAAAATTCTTTAAAGAAAAAAGAATAAGTATAAGCGTAGATAAATCAAAGACGGGAATCTACATATTTATAAAGATCTATACTTATGACGATGATTACGCTGTTGCTATTGTTAAAGATGATCACCTTGGTATATGTAAATTAATAAAGAACGGACAGGAAATATTTTCAAAAGAAAAGCACACTGAAAAGAAAAAACAGACTAAGTTTTTTGAAGATGTATCTATTGATGATCTTGTAAATCATGTCTCTGAATGTGAAATATCTCTACTTAAACCAGTTCAAAAAGCTCTTGATGTTAATATGGAAGCTTCAAAATATGGAATAGCAAATCCCTCAGGAATAAAACTTGGAAATACTCTTAAAAAGATGTGGGATGACAATACACTATGTCATAACGCGGAGAATATGATCAAATATTCAGTCGCAGCTGCTTGTGATGCAAGAATGGGCGGAGAAAGTGTCCCTGTAATGACTCTCTGTGGAAGTGGTAATCAGGGTATAGCTGCAACAATACCTATTTTCTGCTGGTGTGATTTTAACAATATAAAAGACAAGAATCTCATTCTAAGAGCAACAGCTCTTTCATGTCTAATAACAGGTTTTATAAAAGAAAGACTTGGCAAACTATCTCCTATTTGTGGATGTGTAGCAGCATCAGGTAGTGGCGCAGCTGCAGGAATAACCTTTATTAACGGTCATCCAGAAAAGACTGGCGGCACTATAGCAAATCTACTTGCAGATATAACAGGAGTGATATGCGATGGAGCAAAAGGATCATGTTCTTTAAAACTTTCTACTGCCTGTGGAATGGCTCCATTATATTCAACACTTGCGATAAACGGTTGTATAGTAGATGAAAAAAATGGAATAATAGAGGATACAATTGAAAAGACAATTGAGAATCTAAGAGAAGTAGCACAGGATGGTATGGCACTTGTGGATGAAAAAGTAGTTAATATATTTGAAAAGAAGATATCACTATCTGATACGGGAAAAAGATGAAAGATATAAATATAATTTTTGACGCTGATGATACTTTATGGGAAAATCAGCTTATATTCAACAAATTCACCGCTTTTTTTGAAAAGATACTTGAAGATAATCATATAAATAAAAAAGAAGCTCTGGAAAGATTATTGTTTCATGATCAAGAGTCATATAAAAGAAATGAATTTGGTAATGTCTATTATTGTCAGTCAATGAAGAAGACTTTGAAGGAATTTGGAAAGGCTGATGATAAGATTTTAAATACTGTTCAAAAAAAACATGACGAACTCTTCAACAGACCTCCTGAAGTATTCTCAGGAGTCAAAGATACTCTTATTTATCTTAAAGAAAAAGGATTCAATCTTTACCTTATGACAAAAGGATATTATCCTGTTCAGATGAAGAAAGTTGAAGAAAGTAATCTGGAAGACCTTTTTATATCTATAATAATAACAACAAGAAAAGATAAAGAGATTTATGAGAACATATGCAGAAAATATAAATTTGTTAAAGAAAATACATATATGGTTGGAAACAGTCCAAAATCAGATATAATTCCCGCTGCAGAAACAGGTATGAACGCTATATATATACCTTCGAAATCCTTATGGGAACTTGAACACTCAGAAATAAGTCAGGATCTGTCCAATATATATACATTGACTGATTTTAATAAGCTTAAGGAGTTTTTTGATGGATTATAGATTTATAGATCTTCATACCGATACTCTTTTTAGGATGATGGATGAAAAACGGTCAAATTCTTTTTCTGAAAACACACCTATGCATATAGACCTTGAAAAGATAAAAAAAGGAAAACCTTTAGCTTTGACACTTGCAATGTTTACAGAAGATAAAAAAGAACAATCAACAAGGACTTTACATATAAATCAGATGCTTAGTGAATTTTTCAATATTATTAATTCTAATAAAGAGATTGTACAGGCATTGACAATCAACGATATCTTTCAGGCTAATGAAAACGAAAAATACAGTGTTATTCTGGGTATAGAAGGTAGCGGTGGTCTACAAAGTCATAAAGACCTATACTGGCTTCATAGATTAGGACTTAGAATAATCTCTCCTGTTTGGAATGATAGTAATCTATTTGCAAGTGGAAATGATTTCCCGAACGATGGACTTACGAATGAGGGAAGAAAACTAATCAAGACTGCAAAAGAACTCGGTATTGTGATAGATATATCTCATCTTAACTATAAAGGTTTTTTTGAATTAGTGGATATCATGGAAAACACACCTTTTATTGCAACACATTCAAACTCCTACAGATTATGTTCGACTCCAAGAAATCTAAAAGATGAACAGATCAAAGCAATAAAAGCTTCCGGTGGAATCATCGGAATAACTTTTTATAACGATATCCTTGAAAAAGGTAAGAAAGCGGGTATTGATGATGTTATAAGACATATCGATTATATTGTAGATAAAGCAGGTATCGATCATGTAGGTATAGGCACAGATTTCGATGGTATTGAAAGACCGTTGACAGAGATCTCCGATATTAGCATGATGCAGAGACTTTTTGAAAGGTTAAAGGATAAAGGTTATAAAGATAAAGAAATAAAGAAAATTGCGTGTGAAAATGCATTAAGAGTTTTTTCAGAAATTTGGATATAAAGGAGCGATTATGTTAAAGACATTCTTTTCTTCAAACTCAGATGACCTTATGATCAACGATTTAAGAGTTGCTATTTTCAATCTTTTATTCGCAAAAAATAATGATGGTGAATTTATGATCAAAGTAACTAACAAGGATCTATCCGATAAGCTGGATAAAATCGGAGTAAAAAATATCTTTTCTCAAAACGAAAACACTTATGATATTGTAGCTGAAACGACCTCTAAACTTATAAAAAGAGGATTATTGGAAAAAAAAGATGGAAATAACTTTTACTTTACTCCTGATACAAAAGAAAGACTTACTTTTAAAGATGCAATATTAGGAGAAATAATCATTGATCCGGAAAAGTTCAAGAATACACTTCTTATTAAGGATAATATTCCTACTGATGATTTTCTTTTTATTGAAGATTGTTACAATAATCAGACAACTCATATAATCAGAAACGAAGGTGATAGAAAACTAATCGAACTTCAGCATATAATAAATCATGCACTCAAAAGAACAACTCCTGGATCGGCTTTGATCCCGCCTCTAAAAAAGGATAACACCTCTTTAAGTTCCCTTTTAAACGATGGTTTTTCAGGTATCAATATCTTTAACTATATTGCTACTATTGGAAGGACAGAGTTTAAAATGGTATGTTCTACCACACGAAAGATAGAGGATACATTTAGTGTAAGTTCACTTGCCAATATAAATCCTGAATTTGATAAAGAACATCTCAAATGGATGGATACAAATTGTAAGGAGAACTAAATGACAATAGCACTTTTAAAGGAATTTAAAAAGAGTGGAGATTCTTTTCAGGAATCAATATCCATAGATGAACTTGAAATTAACAAGGGCGATATAATACTCTGTGAGACTATGACTGATTCAGATATTATCCTTGAAGTGCTTTCTAATAACATCAGGACTTTTGAAGTTGGAAGCGTTGAGTTTAATTGTGATCCAGCACTTATTATTTTTAACGATTCATTCTCGGATTTCAAAACATATGAACTTCTACTTTCTATAAATAAGATACATCGATCCTTTTTGAAAAATGAGATATTAAATCTTCTAAAAGATCTTGGCATTGTAGATCAGAAAATAGGAAAGGCTGATTCATATACAAAAAAGCTCATCTTTTTGTTGATATCTCTTATATGCAGAAACAATCTTTTATGCATCAACGAACTTTTTGATGATAATTCCAATAACAATAAAAAGATTATCTCATTAATAAAAAAGATATCTGAAAATGGTGCTTTGATAATAAAAAACAGAAATAGATTTCCTAAGGAAATATTTAACCGTAAAATTGTTTTCAATGAAAAAAATGAACTGGTTAAAGATATTATTATCGCTGATTCGAATCCAAAAGCAAAGAAGGAGTTTTAAATGCTACCAACAATATTAATATGTCTTAAAAATTATTTTAAAAAAACATTCTTTTATTCCGAACTTCTTGTCGTAGCTGCTTTCTTTTATATATTTATTGTAAAAGCAAGTGTTTATACGTTTGCTCATGATACATTTATTATTCAACTCAATGCGGCAATAGCATTTTCTGGTCTTTTGACAGCGTATAGAATCTTCGTTTATGAACTACCTGAGACTATGACCTTTATAAACTCAAGCGGTAGAACAAAATATTATTTTTCAAGACTTATAACCGTATGTCTTATAAACATAATCATCTTAGCAATATTTTATATATCATTATATATATATAAAGGCGATTCTATAAATGATTTTTCGAAATACATTATGTCTTTACCACCTGTTCTTATAAACAATTTCATCTACTGTGCACTAGGTGTATTATTTTCACCAGTCGTATTATCTATTCACCAGGTAATACATGGAATATTTTTTGTTTCTGTTGGAATAAATCTGACTGCAATAGCAAGCTTTTTTGATAACGTAATATTAAAGACTATTTTTTCTATCATCATGTATATATTCCCACCAATTGAACATCTAATAGCTTTATCTGTAAATCCGGTCTTTTCAGGAAAAGATGCTATGATAACTATGATATGGGGAGTTTTATATACTTTTATTGTGATCTTTGCAGGATATTACATTTTTAAAAATAAAGATATTCATACAAATGATAAAGGTATAATCTAAACAGAATAGTCTGTAACATTCTTTTACACGACTTTTTTCATAAAATATTATATAATAATTATAATAAAGTTCAAATAATGGAGGGAAAATGAAAAGATTTTTATTTTTTTCAATAACACTTATTGTGATTTTAAGTTTTTCAACTTATTCATGGGGTTTTCTTAATTTTGGAAATAAGAATGCTGACATAGGCTTTGGTACAACAAGAGATTTTGTGCAGGCAACGGATAAAGTAACAGGGTATGTCGAAATATTCAAAAATAATGTCATTATAAATTCTGTTCAGGATAATCTTGATAAGAAATCTCTAAGAAGAATCAAAATAATTGGAGATCTTACCTCTATAATCTCTACCTACGAGGGTGATATCATCAATATAGAAGGTAAGATAGATGACCAGAAAAAAGGTTTTTTTGCACCTAAGACTATATCTTTTATAATTCCAGGAGAATATTTACCTGAGATGAAAAGTTTTACGTCATATATACTTACAAATTCCGAAAACAAGTTTTACATCTATAATTCTGATAATAATATAAACCTTATTGGACCAGCTGCAGAGGCTTTAAAAGCACTTTTTCCGACCAATCCTTCATCTACGTTAAAAGAAAGGATCGAAGCTGGAATATCTCCTTCAAGAGCTACAAGTATATCAAGAACAAAATTAGAAATATCAGGTGTTTATTCGGAAAAGGATGGACAAACTTTTCTCTATGTAAAAAAATTATCAATACCTGATATGCAGCTATTCAAATTCTATAATGATTTTCTAAGAATTGAAGGAAGTGATAGACCGGTAATATCAGATGACGTTAAAATATTCTTAACAGAGACAAGATGATTTTTTAGTTTAAAATAAAAAAAGCCGGTTTTTTAAACCGGCTTTTTTTATATAGAAAAACATTGTTTTAGAAATTTGCTAGATCCTGAGCTTCTATTATCTGATCGGTCTTTGCAGGAAATTCTTTATATAGGAAACATTCTCCATCTCTTACCCATTTAAAGTCCATACCATTACCTAACCAATTCCAAAATGATTTCTTAGCTTTAAATAGTTCAAAAAAGACCTTTCTTTTCTCATACATTATCACAGCATAAGTCTCAACTGTCTCTTTTAAAGTTATCTCTACCTCAACATAATCTTCTACCTGACCGTTAACATTATAGTTTGTACTTCCAGTTATATCAAAACCTTCTATATTTCCACCTGCAGAACCTGAATTAGTCCACTGAGCTGCTACAGAAGCTTTTACATATATTTTATGTTTTTTTGAACTTTCAAAAGTCCTCTTTTCTTTTTTCCAGAAATCCTGTACATGTTCACTTTTGATCTCTCTACCTAACTTATATAAATAATCAGGATCTGTATATCCATAACCTGGTATGTACTGTTGTTCTCTTGTTGATACAAGTGGTTGTGCACTTTTTGTATTTCTTTCATACTCTTTTAATGGTGTTAAAACCTCATCATATATAAACTTTTTAGAATTTGAATCAAGCTTATCATACTCATTTAAGAATTCGGATAAAGGAGAATATCTTTCTTCTCCATAAAGGCTTACGAGATAATCTAAAGTATCATCAACAGCATCATATAGTTCCCCGATCTCTTTGACTTTTTCCATATCACCAGGATGGTAATAATATTTAGCCATTGCTTCATTTGCTTTCCAATATTTATAAACAAGATCATGCAGTAATAACTGCATATCAGGTGTATCAGACAATGGTTTAATCTCTTCAGACGAGAAGGTGAAGATTGTTAGTGTAAAAAGTACTAATAATACTGCGACAATTTTTTTGTTTATCATACTTCCTCCGATTAAAAATAAATTAAATATCCCTCCGATTTATCGAAGGGATTATTTAATATTCTATATGTTTTTATTACATATTCATGTTCATAAGATCTTCTGCTTCAATTATCTCATCTGTTGCAGCTGGAAATTCTTTATATAGGAAACATTCTCCATCAAGATCCCATACAAAATCAAATCCATTAGATATCCAAAGAAAGAAACCTAATTTCGCTTTATATACTTCAAAGAATACTTTTCTTTTCTCATACATTATTACTGCAAAGGTCTCAACAGTCTCTTTTAATGTTATCTCTACTTCTACATAATTTTCAACTTCACCATTAACGTTGTAATTTGTACTTCCTGTTATTTCAAAACCTTCAATATTTCCACCAGCAGAACCTGAATTAGCCCACTCTGCTGCTACTGAAGCTTTTACATATATTTTATGTTTTGAACTACTTTCAAAAGTTCTAGCTTCTTTTTTCCAGAAATCCTGAACATGCTCTGATCTTAATTCTCTTCCTAATTTATATAGATAATCAGGGTCTGTATAACCATAACCGGGTAAATATTCTCCAGCTCTAGTTGTAGCAACTTCAATTGAATTAGTAGTATTTTTTCCAGAAGCAGCCTCATATTCTTTTAACTGACTAATTACTTCATTATAAATAAATCTTTTTGATACATCATCTAGTTTCTCATATTCATTAAAGAAATATTCTATGGCTTCCCTATCATTATTTTCATAAAAATAAAGAACATAATCTACAAATTCTGAAGTTTCTTGATGCATATTTTCAGTCTTTATTTCATACTCAGGCAATGAAGAATCATCTATCGAGTAGTTATATCTAGCAATATCTGTCTGAAATTCCCAATAATCATAAGCAAGTGAATGTAATTTAAGCTGAATCTCATTTTGTTTTGGTGATAAAGCTTCTTCAGCAAATGTAAAAACAGATACTGTAATCAATATTAGTGATAATATAAGTATCTTTTTCATATCTATCCCCTTTCTGATATGGGTTATTTATCATAATTATAATGGGCTTTTTCATTGCCGTCAACATGTTTTTTTATTAAAAGCAGGATTTCGGGATAAAACTGGATTTTGGATTTTGTGAAGATCAAAACCAACCCAAACCCCGAACACCAAATTCCAAACCCCACGCTTTTACATTAATACAATGCTTCTACCCGTTTCGCTTTACGCTTTACGTT
>PKTG01000096.1 GCA_002869225.1 Candidatus Muiribacterium halophilum
AGCATATCCCTTGTTATTCCAAGAAGTTTAGCAGCTTTGCTCTGCGACCCACCAGCTTTTATAAGTGCTTTTTCAATATACTTCTTCTCAAGTTCCTGAACGATCTCTTCAAGATTGATACCATCATCCGGAACCTCTATCTCTTCACTTACACTTCTTCCACCACTTGAAAGACTTGACTCTGTTAGTATATCTGAGCTACAAAGAAGCACAGCTCTGTTTATAACATTTTTCAGTTCTCTTACATTTCCAGGCCATGGATATTCCCTATACTCTTTCAGCACTTTATCGGATATCTCTTTTACTTCTTTGTTTAATCTTCTGTTAGCTCCTATAAGAAAGAAGTTTGCAAGCTCAGCAATATCATCTTTACGAGCTCTTAGAGGTGGTATCTTTAAACATAATACATTTAATCTGTAGAAAAGATCTTCTCTAAACTTTCCTTCTTTTATATACTCTTCAAGGTCTCTGTTTGTAGCTGTTATAAGCCTTACATCAACGCTTACAGGTTTATTTGAACCAAGTGGTATGAACTTCTGATTCTCAACCACTTTAAGAAGTTTCGCCTGAAGCTCGGGTTTCATCTCAGAAATCTCATCCAAAAACAAAGAACCTCCATCAGTTAACTCAAAAAAGCCTTTGAAATCCTCTTTAGCATCTGTAAAAGCACCTTTTTTATGTCCAAAAAGCTGAGATTCCAGTAAAGTCTCTGATATAGTCGCACAGTTTACATCAAGCATTATAGAACTGGCTCTCTGACTTTCTGAATGAATAAGATTTGCAAGTACCTGCTTTCCTGTCCCTGTCTCTCCTATTATAAGAACAGGCTCATTAGTCTTTGCATAAGTCCTGGCCTGATCAATAAGCTCTTTCATCACAGAAGATCTGTATATAGGACTAGGCTGAGAACTCTCTCTCATTATCCTTGAAGCGCCTCTGATATTACGGGATTTTATTACTTTTTTTATTACATATTTTAATTCTTCTGGTGAGAAAGGTTTTTTTATAAAATCCTCCACCTTCATCCTAAGACCTTCTATAAGATACTCCTCTTCCGGATATCCACTGATAAGTATTATTGAAAGATCCTTTTCACTAAGCTTTTTTTCTTTAATATAGTCGATTGAATTTCCATCTGGAAGCCTTATGTCCATTACAACTATCTCAGGAGAAAACGATCTTAACAGTTTATCAAATTCCTTTATATTAGATGCTGTCTCTACCTCAAAATCTTTATTAAGTTCTTTATATAATGAAAATAGTACTCTTTCCTCATCCTCTAATATAAGAATCCTGCTCATGCTGTCTCCTTTCCAGTTCTTTTGATAGTTATTATGATCCTGGTGTACTCGTCCTTCTTACTATCTATTCTGATACTTCCATCATGCATACTGATTACATTATACACTATTGAAAGACCAAGTCCGTTTCCGTTTTCCCTATCAGTAAAAAACGGGTCAAAAACCTTTTCTTTTTTATCCTCATCTATTCCTTTACCGTTATCATAAAACTCCATATCAAATCTATCATCATAAGCTTTAAGCTTTATACTCATCTTCTTATCTTCTCTATCTATTATTGCCTCTCTGGAGTTTACCAGTATATTTAAAAATGCCTGTTCTATTCTAGAGGAGTCACCTTTAAGCTTAAAATCTTCGCCATCTATCTCAAGATCAATATCAATATCCTTATTTGCTTTTTTAAAGAAAAAGACAACACCTTCAAGACTATCTTTTATATCAAATGGTTTGTAATCGTATTTTTCAGCTCTTGCATAATCAAGAAAACCACCTACGAGTTCGTTTATCCTTCTTATCTGTTTTAAAAGTACTTCTTTTTCCTCTTTATCAACACCATCCATACCATGGATAATATTCATCATAACGTTAAGTGGATTCTTTATCTCATGTGCTATTCCAGCTCCAAGTCTTCCCAAGGCGGAAAGTTTCTGATTCTGAAACACTCTTTTGTTTATATCCTGTATCTCTTCAACTTTTTCGGATAACCTAACTTCGAGGTCCTGATTGTTTTCCTCAAGTTCCTTCTGTGTCGTCTTGAGTTTTTTAAAAATAATATTAAACTCGTTTCCGAGAAGTTCTATCTCATCACCTGTATCTACGATATCTATTTCCTCTTTATCTATAAGACCCGATTGTCTGACCGAGTTCTTTAAAGTTATAATTGGTTTTGTTATGTTTTTCGCAAAATAAAACATTATCATTATTCCCGATACAAATCCGAAGAAAACAAAGATATAAATTGTGTTTTTTGCTATCTTCACCTCTTCCATATTCAGATCGTATAATTTTTTAAGTTTTGTCTCAGTATAATGAATAAACTGATAGGTACTCTGACCGTTCATAAGATTTTCAATAGCTTTGGAATCCATTCCAAGCTGTTTGTTTAAAGATTTAAGTCTATTAAGATCATCTCTAATAGTCTCAAGTTCTACGTTTAATGATGAATATTCTTTAGGAGAAAGATCACGAAGTCCTGTATTTTGAAAATACTGTGCTTTGATTCTTTTCAGTTTGACTATTATCTCATATTCGACGATTGATTGTTGAAACCTTTTATCAATGTGATCGAGTTTATAAAATATAAATAGAGATATACCAAGGATAATAAATAAGAAAGATGAATATGTAAAAAGTAATTTCTTTGATAACTTTGTCTTCATCAGCTTGTGATCTTATCGGTTGTAAAAGTGAAGAATAAAGCGTTATCCCAGTCAAACAAAGTCGGATTAAGACCAGCTCTTTTTATCAGTACATCAAGAGTCTCAGCTAAGTCCCAACCATTTTCCTTTGGTTCCTGTGGAAGTACTGTTGAAAAAAGTTCCATATACCTAAAAAATACTCCCTGCTCACCTAGTTTAACAGTTGTTGTATCTTTACATGATTTTATAGGAGATGGAAAAGATAAAACAATCTGATAATCTTCATGAGTGGTTCCGGAAAGGTCTTTTCCTTTGACAAGCTGCATAAGAATATCTCTTATATTAAGATATACAGCTCTATCTGCTGTTATATGACCTTCTGTACCAAGGGATTTACCACTTTCTTTGTGTACTAACTTTATAAAGATACCCTTTTTCTCAATAAGTGAATCATGTAGAGCTTTTTTATTTGTTTCAGGTAGTCTGTGATTTTTTATAAGAAATTCTAAGACCTCTGATGTAAAATCCAAAAAAACTGCTGCATCTTTCATGTTTTCCTCCCTAGAATGAAGAATTGAAACCAGCACTTACATATGTATAATCAGCCTGTCTGTTTTTACCCAGCAGAAGAAAGACATCGTATTCTGCTATCTTACGATTGAATTTAATAAGATAGTTTTTCCAATCATTAGAATAATCCTGAAGAAGTTCAATAGATACAGATGTATCTTCCAATAGTTTATACTCAAATGCCAGATCTATCTTTTCTTTACTTAAAGACTCATTATATATAAACTGCATAAATCCAGTAAGATCACTCTGTATCTCATATGCTCCGGAAAATACAAACATATTCTGATTCTCTCTTATAACACCTGAAACTGCAATCGGGAACCATGGGTTTTCGATTCTTTTCTTTACCGAGAAGATATTTTCCTCGTTTAGCACTGAATAGTTGTCATCCTCTGTTATAAAGAATGAAAGACCGAGTTCAATATCATCTGTAAGACTATAGCTACCTCTAATTGATGATATGTTTCTTGATCTACTCCTGTTAAGTAGGTCTTTATAATCCAGTTTAAGAAATGAAAAAGAAATATCGTAATTATCAACACTTTTGGAAAAAGGATATATCATCTCAAAACCACCTGAAATACCATAACTTCCAGGCATAAGAAGTAATGAATCACCTTTTGAGACTTCAATCTCTTCTTTATTAATCATTTTTTTCATCATAACAGATATAGTAGAGTCTTCAGTTATAACAAAACTTCTTATATAACTTCGCAAACCTGGTTTTGATACAATAAGTTCTATGTTTCCTTCAGTATCAACAGTAAAAGAACCTTCCGGCGATGAGAGATAAGGTCCAACACCATTGATGTATATCTCAGCTTCTTCTACAGGCATCAACTGCTCATCGTATACAGAGCCGTTTAATTTATAACCAAATACCGTTAGATTTAAAATTGATACAACGATTAAAAAAAATATTATTCTTTTCATACTTTCACTTCCATATTAAGAGCTATATTTTCGTATCTTTCAAAGACATCTCTATAGGAGATATCCACCTTACATATCTTATCAAACATCTCAAGAGCTCTTTCGTACTGGCCAGCTATCTCAAGTTTGACTCCCAACTGATAAATAAGTTCTTTGAGACGTTTTTCAAGTAGTTCCTCATCAAAATCTGTTATCTTATACTGCTTATATGCAAGATCTAGAAATCCTTTTCTCATATAGCAGAAAGTTAGGTAAAAACCAGTATCTTTTGGTTGATAGCCTTTTTCAAAAAGATCGTTAAAAAGCGTTATAGAATCGTTTAGTTTTCCATCATTAAAAAGTTTTATAGCTTCTGCAAATATATCCGAATCCTTCTGTTTTATAGGATTAATCACCTTGTGCCTATAGTTTGCTCTTAACTTTCTCAGATCCATGATGTTTTGCTTGATACCAACGTTAGCAGGATCGACCTGAAGAAGGTTCTCATATTCTATTAGAAGCTGATCAAGCTCACACTGAGATATAAAGGCTTTCTTAAATATATCATGTGCCTCGGAATTATTTATATCTCTTCTGAATACGAATTTTGCCTCTTTAATAGCATTTTCATGTTTTCCAGTCTCAAGATACGCTCTTGCTAAAAGAAGATGAACCTTTATATTTTCAAAATTAAACTCAAGAAGTCTTTCAAAAACCTTTATTGAGGTCATATTGAATATATCCCTCTTTTCATATTCCTGAGCAAGAAGATTAACAAGTTCAAGATTATCTTTATCAAAGGTAAAAACAGTCTCAAGTATCTTCATCTTATCCTGATTGAAAAGTTCTATATTTGGTTCAAATTCAGGATTTCTATTCTTTTCCCAAAAATACTTGACTATCATCTTCAAGAGTCTTTGATTATTTGGTTCTCTCTGATAATAGACTTTGTAAGCATAAAGGGCTTGAGTTGAGAATGTGTTTTTCTTAAGGAAATATATAGCATAGTAATATATGAGCTCTTCATCATCTCCAGCAATATGAAGTGCTTCTTTTATCAGAGCTTCTGCCTTATCATACTCTCTTACATGAATGTATGCACATACAAGCATCTTAAGCATCTTTATCTTTTTAAAATGAGAATAATTATAGTTGATAACAGGCTCAAGCGCTTCGACCACATCACTCCATGATTTTCTTCTGAAATATTCGCTTGCTTTTACGATGTTTCTTCTTTTTTTGATAAATGGGGAATGAAATACAAGAAGAAACACGATAATAAAGACTAAAATTCCTATTATAGTTTTAAATATAAGGGGTTTTAAGAGCTCGACTCTGATCTTTAAAAGCTTAGAATCAACATTGCTTTTTACATCGTTATACTTAGTCAGAGAATCTGCAAAGTTATCCTGTATCTGTTTAAAAGTATCATAAGATTTCTGATACTTTTCGCTAAAGAAATAGGCATCTGCAAGATAAAGCCATATAACAAAATTATTTGGTTCGAGCTCAAGTATCTTGTATGCATATTCTATCTCTTTATCATAATCCTTTAGTTCTTTATAACATTCTACAATATAGGTATAAGCTTCGATATAGTTAATCTTATTAGGTTCAGTGTTGATTGCATTTTTAAATAGGTCAACAGCCTGAAGATACTTTCCTATCTTTAAAGATTTTAAAGCCTGATTATAAAAACCAGCTGCTTTTTTTGATGTGTTTATTGAGTTTATTATATCTTCTTTTTTCTCAGTATAAATAGCATTATTTGATGAAAGAGTTATAGCCTTGTCGATCTCGGTTAATGCTAATTCCCAATTTTTTTGAGAATAGGCATTCACTGAATTCATATAATGCTTTTCAGCTACATCCTGTACTTCCTGTGGTTCATCAGTATTCTTGACCTGAGTATTTCCATACTTTGTCTTTTCTTCAAATATCTTCTTTAAATGATCAAATATCTCAGGATCATCAGGCGATAGATTGAAAGCTGTCTCAATACTTTCTGCAGCATTATCAAAATCACCTTTCATCTGATACACACGAGCTTTCATATCGTAAAGATAAGCTGATCTGGGATTGTTTTTTATTCCCCTTGATGTTATCTCAAGAGCTTTTTCATATTCCTTGTTAAGATAATAAATATAAGCCAGTTCACCATACCATTTCTCTTCATATTCAAACTGAGCTATCTTCTTTTGAAGTTCTTCAACTGAACGTGTCTTTATTTGATTGATGAGTTTAGTCGTCTCCTCATCAGCTGGATAAAGCTCAATTGTTCTGCTCGCTGTCTCAAGAGCTTTGATATAATCCTTAAGCTTAAAATAGGTAACTGCAAGATTATGCCTGGAGGTAAGATCCTCAGGTCTTAAAAGTGTAGTCTTTTTAAAATAGCCAATCGCTTTCTCAAAATCACCAGAATTGTAAAACAAGATTCCCTGTTTGAGATCCTGTTCAAACTGGTTCGAAAAAGTTAATATATTAACTAATAAAAGCGTTAGCAGTATAATTAAAGGTTTAGCGGTTTTTTGCATTTTTCGCAGAAATCAGCATCCTTAAGATTTATGTGTGCACATATCGGGCATATCTTTATACCTTTGGAGGCAAAATCTCCCGATAGATTGTTCTCTATGTTTACATCCTCTTTTCTTCCGGTATGTTCATCCATTATTTGCTGAAGTACAGCAGATTCAGGATATTTTTCTTTCAACTGACTATAAAAAGCTTCAATATCATCCAGTTTTCTTTCAGCTTTAAAAGCATCGAAAAGGAATTTATGCATTTCCTTATCCTCTACAAAACCACCTTTTAGAAGTAGTTCCTTAGCAATTGGTATAAGCTCTTTGAATCTTTTATTATTGTAATAAGCTTTCAAAAGCAACTGTTTGAGTTTGGTATCATCAGGTCTAAGTTCTTTAAGAACCCTTTCATATATCGCTATAACACTAGCCGATACATCTTTTTTCCTAATACCTCTTAAACAAATCATATCAAGTGCCTGTAAATTTTCAGGTTGATATTTGAATACTTTATTATATATGTTTATTGCCTGATCACTTATCTCTTTTTTAGCATAATAATAGTCGAAAAGAAGATTTATGATCTTGGTATCATTAGGTCGCTTCTTCAAAGCGATCTCATACTCTTTTATTGCTCTAGGAGAATGATCTTTCATCTTTAAAAATATATCTGTCAATAGATCATGAAGATCAGGAGCAACAGACCTTAATTTTAAAGCTTCAACAGCATGTATCTTTGCGTTATTAAAGACACCTTTTTTATAATACGACTTTGCAAGAAGCGAGTGAATAGAAAACTTATCCTGAATAGAAAAAGCGTAATTAGATTTCTGAAGTTCGTTAGCTATCTTAATAGTATCATCATATTTTCCTGCAATAAAATCATCTTTTAATGCTTTTAATTTCTTAGCTTTCTGGTTTTCAGCCCTTTGCGGCGCGCCTGAAAGAAAGTAGGAATATATTCTAAGTAAAAGCATTAGAATACCTATAACACCAACTATATAAAACACCAATCTATATTTTTCTAAAAGGTACATTATCTGAGCTTTGTATACTTTGAGTTTAATACCGGGGAACTGAGGAGCAAGATCAAAAGCTTTTTGATATGAATCCCTTGCTTTTTCATAGGCAGTCTTCTCAAAATATTCATCACCCATATTAACGAGAGCATCAGGATCCTCTTTCTTTTCCATCAATTTCTCTTCTTCAAGTCTTCTTTTAAGGACTTCAGATATAACACTTGAACTTTCATCACCATCATCAGCTGCATATATATTAATAGAAAAGACAATGGAAATAATTATTAATAATAGAGTTAATTTTTTCAAAACGCCTCCTTGATATCTTTCAAATATTCATACGGTATACTCATCTTGCCAAGTAGTGGTCTATCATCATTATGACCATGATAATCACTTCCACCAGTTATATATAATCCGTTATTTCTCGCCATAGCAGTGTACTTTTCGATCATTTCCTCATCATGACTCACATGATATACTTCAAGAGCATGTATTCCATACTCAATGAGACCAAGCGTTACATTATCATCCGTAATATAACCGGGATGAGCAAGCGATACTAAACCTTTGTTTTCCTTTATTAGATCTATCACCTTTTTAGGTTCAAGACCGTTATCTCTAGGTTCATAAGCCGCTTTGCCAATACAAAGATATTCATCAAAAGCCTCAGATGGATTTCTAACTATCTTCCTTTCAACCATTGCAAGTGCAATATGAGGTCTTCCAATAAATAACGGGTTTCCAACAAATTTTAACACATCATCCATATTAAGCTCAATATTAAGTGAGTTAAGTTTTTTTATTATCCTCTCAGCTCTGTTATATCTTTTCTTTTTAAGAGTCTCGAGTACTGAGAAAAGTTCCTTGCCAGGTCGATGGAAGAAATATCCTAATATATGTATCTCCTCATCATCAACATCGCAGGAAAACTCGACACCACGAATCACTTCTATTCCATATTTTTTACCAGCTTCAAGAGCTTCGTCAACTCCATCCATAGTATCATGATCTGTTATTGATATCGCTGATAGATTGGCTTCTTTAGCAGCTCTGACAATAGCAGTCGGACTAAAATTTCCATCCGATGCTTTTGTATGAATATGTAGATCCATCAATTTCATGTTTTGCCCAACCCTTTCTTTATAAAGAATATACCCTTATCTATAGTAAATATCAATTGAACCATCTTTTTAATTATTCTCTCACTGAAACATGGTTAAGCATAACTTTAGGAGGAGCAGGTCTTCTATTTACATTTTGTCCCCAGTATATTCCCATAGGGTCAGCAGCTAAAGCATCGGCTTCATTGACAAACTTCCATCTGAGCCCTGTTATATGATTCTGCTCAACTCCTGTAAGATAATCCATTGTCTCAGGAGATAGATCTATTCCCGCACCGTTACAATCATATGTAGAAATAGTAGAATCACGGACACCTGCAAGTGAATAAAAATAGCCCTTATCTATCTTCTGCCCCACTTTATCTTCCGCTCTCGGTCTTGTCATACCGGAAGTATCAAACACATATTTATAATCCTCAAAAAACCAAGGCCCTACATCCTCCCACTGACAATAACCGGTAATGCCGTTGTAATGAACTTCTACCCATTGATTTTTCACTTCCTGAGAAAGTGTAGCATAAGAATACGGAGACTCAGGTCTATAACCAAGGTCATAATAAAACTCAAAAGTCCTGTTATTAAAAGTAAGTGCACAATACCACTCGTTTATCTCGGATGTATCACCCCAGGCAGTTACACCGGATGAAAGATCATCCTCATCTGTAAGAATCGAAAAAGTCGTAGCTATTATATTGTTATGATATCCCGAAACAAATTCAGGACCAGTATTTCCACCTGTTTCTTCATCATGGTCAAAAAAACAACCAGCAAATAAACCAGCAATTAGTATAATAAGAAAAGGAAAAAAAAGATTTCTATTTCTCAAAGATCATTTCCCCTTTTATCCATACTTTCTCAACCTGTGAATCTGGGAAAAACGGATTACCTGACCAAAGTACCAGATCTGCCTGTTTTCCTTTTTCAATCGATCCTACTTTCTTTTCCATACCACAAATTTTTGCAGGATTTATAGTAATAGTCTTAAGTATTTCCTCTTCTGAAAGTCCGGTTTTTAATGCATATCCTGCACACATAGGAAGCGCATGAAGCGGAAGCACAGGATGATCGGTAACAATCGCTACATCCACACCATTTTCAACAAGTACTTTTACAGTCTCAATAGTCCTGTCTTTAAGTTCTTCTTTCATTCTTCCTATAAGAGTTGGACCTACACAACATGGAAGTTTAGCTTTTTTGATCTGTTTTGGTATTTTATGACCATCTGTAGCATGTTCTATTACGCTGTTTATCTTAAACTCTTTTGTTATTCTTATAGCTGTTATAATATCATCTGCTCTATGACAATGTATTCTTGCAGGAACTTTCTTCTTTATGACTTTTGAAAGGTTTTCCATCTTAAGATCAAAAGACTGTTTTGCTTTTTTATCACTTTTCTTTTTTAGATATTCTTTAGCTTTAAATAGGTTTTCCCTCATAACAGAAGCATTTGCCATCCTTGTTGATGGGGATTTATGCTGAGAACCGTATACTCTCTTTGGATTTTCACCTAGAGCCATCTTCATACCTATACATTCTTCTATGACCATATCATCAACAGTCTCACCATAAGTGTTCATAAAACAGGCTTCACCGCCAATAATATTCGCACTTCCAGGTGCTACCATAACAGAAGTCACTCCACCTTTTTCGTAGGAATCCCTAAACACGGGGTCCTCATGATTTATTCCGTCAATTGCTCTAAGATGTGGAGTTGAAGGAGATATCATCTCGTTAGTATCGTTTCCAACCTGACCGTTTCCTTCTTCCATTATTCCAACATGACAATGAGCATCTATAAAACCTGGATAAAGTGAAAGTCCATCGGCATGAATTATCTTTGCACCTTTTGGAGCTTTAATATTCTTTGCTATCTTATCTATCTTTCCACCTTTAATAAACACATCTGTCTTTTCTTTTATACCATCAGTTACTGTAAATACTTTAGCTCCCTTGATTAAAAACATATTATCCTCCAAAAATTGATAAAAGCACCCCGGCAGCTACAGCAGAACCAATAACACCAGCTACATTAGGTCCCATTGCATGCATAAGAAGGAAATTCTTTGGATTCTCTTCTGCTGCCGTCTTATGAACTACTCTTGCTGCCATAGGTACCGCAGAGACACCAGCCGCACCTATAAGTGGATTGATCTTTTTACCACTTACATACCACATTATCTGACCAAAAAGCACCCCAGCACCGGTCGATATAGAAAAAGCTACAGCACCCATAACAAGTATCTTTAAAGTATCGATCCTTAAAAAAGAATCGGCAGTCATAGTAGTTCCTACTGAAAGTCCCAGAAATATTGTTGTTATATTGATTATCTCGTTTTGAGCAGCATTTGAAAGTCTTTCAACAACGCCAGCTTCTCTTATAAGGTTACCAAACATAAGCATAGCAAGAAGAGGTGCTGATGCAGGTACAACCAGAATACAGACTATCATTACAAGAAGTGGAAATACTATTTTTTCCACTTTAGAGACAGGTCTTAGATTATGCATTATTATCTGTCTCTGTTTTTTAGTAGTCAAAAGTCTCATTATAGGCGGCTGAATCATCGGTACAAGTGCCATATATGAATAGGCGGCAACCGCAATAGGTCCTATAAGATGAGGAGCTAGTTTCATTGTTGTAAATATTGCTGTTGGTCCATCTGCCCCACCGATTATACCTATAGAAGCTGCTTCATGTCCTGAGAATCCAAGCATTAGTGAACCAAAGAAAGTTATAAATATTCCAAACTGTGCTGCTGCACCTAAAAGAAATGTCTTAGGATCAGCAATAAGTGGTCCGAAATCCGTAAGAGCTCCAACTCCCATAAAGATAATAGGAGGAAACATCTCAAGATGTATTCCCTGATAAATATAATAGAAGAACCCACCCGGTTCGCCACCATGTGGATGCATCATAAGTGTTGTACCTGGAAGGTTTGTAATTATAGCACCAAAACCTATGGGGATGAGAAGCATCGGTTCATATCCTTTTTTTATAGCAAGATAAACAAGGACTAAACCGATAAAGATCATCACTCCCTGCTGCCACTCAAATTGACTAAGCCCAGATGCAGCAAAAAAATCATGAAAAGTCTTTAACATACTAGATACCATAGGATTCTCCCTTAAAAGATCACCAGGGTCTGACCCATAGCTACATTATCACCTATATTTACAGGTATTTCCTTAACTTCTCCTGCTCTATCTGAAAGTATATTAGTATTCATCTTCATGGCTTCAAGAACAACAAGAAGCTGATTTTCTTCAACGCTATCTCCAACTTTGACTTTGATCTCTTTAACAACACCAGCAATAGGAGAAGCAATATCACCACCACTAGCTACAGTCTTTTTCTTTCTGCTAATAGGTGCCTGCGTCTCAGCCGCAGAATTATTTACTATATTACTTACCGCACCATCTGATGATAAGACTTCTACTTCCACATCATAGACTTTTCCATTAACTTTGATTCTCATTTTTTCCATCGTTGTAACCTGCCTTTACCGAAATTTTGATGACTGGTCATTATATTCATTCTGCCGTACTTTGCCCACATATTCATCTTTCTGTTAGAAAAAAGTTCACTTTCTTCAATATGTGGTTCAATATTTTTTATTCTGAAACGACAGTTCCCAAGAACTGTAGATACCGCTGCTGATATTACAGCTATAAGTTCCTCTTCACGCTCGTTCTCAGGTACAACAGAAAGTTCATTGTTCTTATCTATTTTTTTTGTTATTTCTTCTTTCTCAGTCCTCTTTAGAAACCTTAAAAAATATATCATTATTGATATCAATATCAGAATAAGAAAGACAACACTCATCCCTACGATTGCAGTCGATGTTCCCATTGATATGAATTCGTTCATGTGTTTTCTCTCCTAAAGTGGCATATTACCGTGTTTTTTAGGTGGTCTAATATCTCTTTTTTTGATTATGCTTTCAAGCGCTCTTATAATATGTCTTCTTGTCTCAGCTGGCTCGATTATCTCATCAATATAATTATGAGCAGCCGCTACATAAGGATTTGCAAAGTTTTTCTTGTATTCATTTACTTTTTCCTGGAATTTAGCCTCTTTATCCTCTGCTTCATTTATTTCTTTTCTAAAAATTATCTTTGCAGCACCTTCAGCACCCATAACAGCTATTTCAGCTGTAGGCCATGCAATTACTCTGTCTGCACCCATGTCTTTTGAACACATAGCAAGATATGCACCACCGTAAGCTTTACGGACAATAAGAGTTATCTTTGGAACTATTGCAGCAGAGTATGCAAAAAGCATCTTTGCACCATGACGGATTATTCCATCGTATTCCTGATCTACGCCAGGAAGGAATCCTGGTACATCAACAAATGTTACGATTGGAATATTAAAACAGTTGCAGAATCTAATAAATCTTGAAGATTTATCAGAGGTGTTAATATCAAGAACACCTGCCATATGAGCAGGTTGATTTGCTACTATTCCAATACTTCTACCGTTGATCCTGGCAAATCCTATTACTATGTTTGGAGCATAAAACTCCTGAACCTCAAGGAATTTTCCGTTATCAACGACTTTTTTAATAATATCTTTTATATTGTATGGCTGTTTAGCATCATCCGGTAAGATGTTGTTTAAAGTCTCATCTCTTCTAAGTGTGGATTCATCAGTCTTAAATACTGGAGGTTCCTCAAGGTTGTTAGACGGAAGATAGGAAAGAAGCTTCTTAGTTATATTCATAGCATCATAATCGTTTTCAGCTACAAAATGACATACTCCGGATAGTTTCGCATGAGTCATAGCTCCACCAAGAGCCTGAGTTGAAATTTCTTCACCTGTTACTGCCTTTAAAACGGAAGGTCCTGTTATAAACATCTGAGCTGAGTTTTTTACCATGATAACAAAATCTGTTAAAGCCGGAGAATAAGCTGCTCCACCTGCACATGGTCCTGCTATTATTGATATCTGAGGTACCACTCCTGAAAGAAGGGTGTTTCTAAAAAATATCTGTCCGTATCCTGAAAGTGCATCAACACCTTCCTGTATTCTTGCTCCACCACCATCATTTATACCAATAAAAGGGACACCGCATTTTATTGCCATATCCATTATTTCACATATTTTCTTCTCATGTATCTCACCAGCTGCTCCACCTGACACTGTGAAGTCCTGACTGTAAGCATAAACAGTTCGACCGTTAACCTCACCACAACCGGTTATAACACCATCAGCAGGAAGTTCTTTTTTTTCCATTCCCATAAAATTACATCTATGTTTTGAAAACATAAAAAGTTCCTGAAATGAATTTGGATCAAAAATCGAGTCTATTCTTTCTCTTGCGGTCAATTTTCCAAGAGAATGTTGCTTCTCGATTCGCTTTTCCCCACCACCTTTTTTTATGGTCTCTACCTTTTGCTGATATTCTTTTATCTTTTCAGAAATGGTTCGATTACCCATATTCACTCCCTTCAGGCGTTTAATGACTTTTAAACAGTATAAATAAGAACAGGTTTTATGTAAAGAA
>PKTG01000145.1 GCA_002869225.1 Candidatus Muiribacterium halophilum
GATAATGAGTTTGATCTTATATTTTCAAGAGGTTCTTATAGGTTCTGGAAAAATAAGACAAAAGCTTTTTCTGAGGTCTATCGTGTCTTAAGACCGGGTGGGTTTGCCCTTATAGGTGGAGGTTTTGGAAGAATAAATCCAAAAGAGGATGTAAAAGAGGCAAGAAAAAATCTCGGAAATTTCAGAGGAAAAAGTGGTGCTGACTCAAGAATTCCATATCCTTCAAGAGAAAGACTTGCACAGATGATCAGTGATGCAGGTGTAAAAGAGTTTGATTTCACACCAGAGGATTATCCGGGAATGTGGATCACATTCTCTAAGAAAGCACGTGAAGCGTAATGCGTAAAGCGTGATGTGTTAACTAACGCAATAAACGTCTCAACGTTCATATTACCAGGTCAACATGCTGTATAGAACCTGCTTTTCCATCTTCCTTCAAAAAGATACCAGTCTTTCTTATCTGAGCTAGTTTTTCAGCGTTTTCATCTTTTATAGAAAAATTTGTTTCCTGAGAAGTAAGAAAGATCGCTCCTACACCTTTTTCTTTTATTGAGAATATATTTTGTGAACCATCTTCTGTTATCTGTAATATCTTAAGTTTATCAAAAACTGAATCGTTTTCATCTATCCAGCCGTTTTTGTCCTCATCATATTTTGAGAGCTCAGAAAAACCGTCTCCACTTTTTGCACCAAAAAGTTCCTGGCCGTTTTCAATAATGCCGCTATTGTCTTTATCAAGTGCAAGATAACCTGAACCTTTCCCTGTTCTTCTAAGAGATTCTTTTTCTCCGCCGACAACCAGATCGAAACTATACTTTTCTTTGGATAGCTGGTTTAACTCGCCATCATAATTGATTATTAGCGGATCAACCTGTTTTCCCTGATTAAAGTATTCGTGTTTTTCGATTTTTATATCATAGGACATGTGTAAATTAATATCTATATCTATAGACCTTCCATCTGAAATATTGATCTTTCCGGTAGCTGTAAAATCTGTTCTTGAATGTTCAAGATAAAGTTCATGTCTTTCGAGTAATTTTCCTTCTTCTTTATCCGAAGTATTGGCTTTTATTTTTGATACATCAATTGTATTTTTTTTCAAAGTTTGATTTTTTTTTAATCCCCCTTTTTTACCTTTGACATTTTCTGCGATATTTATTTTATACTCTTTTCCTGATATTGCACTTATCATCTTTTCAATAAGAAGGATCTTTTGTCTGTCTTCTTCAGAGATCGAGTATTCAAAGCTTTGTGATTCACAAAGATCTTTACACCCAATAGAGACCTGATCTTCCGGAAGTCTTAGTTTTACAGGCTCTTTTTTAGTTGAATTTTCTCTAATCTCACTTATTTCTTTATGGGTAATAGAAAAGTTATCAGAATATAAATCGATTGAAAAGTCTGCTATCTTCAATACCCCTCCCTGGAAAACAAGTAACTAATAACTATCGACAAAAATGGTTAAAAACTTAAATGATTAAAAAAACAGAATTAATGATTTAGAATCGGACAGATTACAACATGTTAAATCTATGTTAATATATAAGAATATTTAAAAATATAATTTTTACACGGAGGATTTGTGAAAAAAAACAAGCCTTTGGCTTATGTTGGAATTGGTTCATCAGCAGGTGGTCTTGAAGTCTTAAAATGTTTTTTTGAAAATACTCCAGTAAAAACCGGAATGGCATTTATTGTTATACAGCATCTTGCACCGAATTATAAATCATTGATGGATGAACTTCTTTCAAAACATACAGATATGAAAATAAACATAGCTAAAGAAGATATGGAACTTCTTCCAGATAATATTTATCTTATTCCACCAAACAAGAATATGACAATCAAAAAAGGTAAACTTTTTCCAACAAATCAGGATTCCAGTCATAAGATCCCTCTTCCAATAGATATATTTTTAAAATCCTTAGCAGAAGATCAGGAAGAAAAATCCATTGCAGTTATACTTTCAGGTACAGGAAGTGACGGATCTTTTGGAATTAGATCAATAAAGGAAAGTGGAGGTTTTGTTTTTATTCAGGACCCGGAAACGGCGAAATTCGATGGAATGCCTAAAAATTCCATAAAAACAGGTTATTATGATTATTGTATGAAAGTGGAAGATATTCCAAATAAGCTACTTGAAATTACGGAACATCCTTTAACCAGTAAAGAATTAAAAACTCAATCTTTTATTAAACAGGATTCATTAGAAAAGATTTTGAATAATATAAAAAAATACACAGGAATAGATTTTCGAAAATATAAGGAAAATAC
>PKTG01000081.1 GCA_002869225.1 Candidatus Muiribacterium halophilum
TAAGATTTTTTAAACGAAAAGTCTTATTGGTTGTCTTTCCAATTGAGGTATTTATACATGCATAACCTAAATATCGTAGATTCATCCTTTAATTTTACAGTATTCCAGTTTAAACACCAAGTTTTATTGTTTATACAAATCATAGGATTAATACAAAAAAAGTTTCAGTAAACTTTGTTTTTAAAATATAAAACTTAGAGTATTAACCCTTAGTTAAAGATTTTGTGGTGATTTTTCCTTCGAATTTTTCTTCCATAGAGTTTTTCTTAAGATCAAAACATATTACTAAGGTTTTAAAGGCTTTATTTATAAGGATTTAAAACCAGTTTCAATTTTATTGTTTTGCTATGCCTATTCACAACTCACATTTCACATCTCACTGCTTCTTTTATTACTGTGAAAAAGCACGTCTTTTTCACGAAGCATTATATAAAACAAGGGAAGACACACAGGTCTTCCCCTACAATAATCTTTTATATTAGTTTTTACTATTCACTTCTCACTATTCACTATTCTCTTCTTGCTTCACACATCACGCTTTACACATCACGCTTTACGCATCACGCTTTACACATCACGCTTTACGCTTTACGTGTTTCAGCTTGTTATAGATAACGCATACTGTCCAAGCACCTGAACCTGTTCTTTTATATGATCCAGCTTATCATGCATCTCTTTATATCGTATTTCAAGATCACCGATCTTGATCTTAAGGTTATTGTTCTCTTCAAATATCTCATCTTTATTTGCCACCGCATTTTGAAGATCCTCAATATCCACTTTATAACCTTCTATATCTTTTCTAAGTTCTTCAATATCCTGTTCTCTTCTCATTATATCTTTATCTTTATCAGATGATTTTTCTCTTACTTCTTCTATCTTCTGTTTAAGATCGTTTATTTCATTATCCTTTTCAACAAGAAGTTCATTAAACTCTTTTATCTTAAGATCTAATCTTTTGTTAAGGTTCTCAAGTTGTCCTTCTGCTGATCTATATAGCTGTTCCTGATTATCCATCTGTGTTTTAAGATCCTCTATTTCCATTTTATAATTATTTTCTGCTACACCTAATCTTGAATTTTCACTTCTTAGCTGAGCAAGCTGTTTTCTAGCTGATTCAAGTTCATTTCTAAGTGAATCTACCTGAGAAACGTTCTTCTTCATCTCGTTCTCTGCAATATTCTTCTCTTTCTTTATTGTTGAAAGCTCATCCTCAAGTTTCTTTATCTTTTCCATAAGATTTGTCTTGATCTTACCTAAAAGTGCTTCTTCCTCTTTCTGCATAGTAGAGGATATCTGATTTTCTTTTATCTTACTTTCAATTATCTGTTTTTCAGTCTTTAAAGTCTCAACGGTCAGTTTCAGATCGTTATGATTTTTAACTTTAGATTTAAGCTCATTATTTTCTTTAATGAGATCATCTATATCAGAAAACTGTCTTTTAAGGTTTTCTGCCTGAGATTTATAATCTTCAACATCTTCTTTTAGTATAGCGTTTTCTTCTATAAGTTTTTTCTTTTCATCATCTATATCAATCGTTCCCTGCTGAGATATGAGAAGTTCTATCTTATTTTTTAATTCCTGATTTTCGTCTTCTATTCTATCTATATATCTTTTAAGGCTATCAGCTTCATTTCTAAGTTCTTTTATCTGATCTTCATCAATAGTATTTTCAGTTGCACCGGTTATTATCTTTTCATTAAGTTCACCAATTACCTGATTTTTTTCCTCAAGAGCATTTTCGAGTTTTTGAATACGTTCAATATATTCTGTAGTATCAGGAGTTGTCTCCTTATTTTCTTTAAGTTTCTTCTTAAGTTGTTCGTTTTCATTTTTAAGAAGTTTTATAAGATTATCTTTTGTGATTAGCTGTTGATTTAATTTTTTATAGAATTCTGCACTTACGTCCATCTTGACCCCTTTTATTAATCCGATTGTTCAACTTTCAAAATCAGATTATATCAGAATTGATTTTATTTTTAAAACATTTTCCTTTAAAGCTTTGAATTTATTTGTTTAAAAAACTTTTCGCTACTTTTCCAATAGTAGTGTTTGGCACTTTATCATAGATCTTCTGCCAATATTGCAGTGCCTGTTCATGTTCACCAAGATCCTGATATAGTTTTGCAATATTATAGAATATTTCAGGAGTCTCGACTTTGTTGAGTATCTTAAGATAATGTTCAAGCTCATCCTCAGCATAATTTACTGTCCAGTACTTATTTCCTGTGATATTTTTTTTCATATTATATAAGGAAGCTATCTTAAAATGATAGACTGGATTTGCAGGATCAAGCTCTATCATCTTTTTCATGCTAATTATGGCTTTATCCAGGAATCCCGCCTCTACCATAGCATCTATCTTTTTTATATTTAAACGATCATATTCTTTCGCAAGTTGGATATTCGAAAAAGTCTGCTGAATCTCGTTTAGATCATTTAAGGTCTTATTTACCTGATTCTGATATTTCCCAAATCGAAAGAAGTTTTGATATTTTTTGTAGTATTTCACTGCATCTTCAATATTTTTTAATTCATAAAAGGACTTTCCTGTCATGTAATATATATCTTCAGCCTGTTGTTTACCTTCAAAAAAACCTTCGATCTCCTTAAAAAGTTCTATGGCTTTTTTATATTCTTTATTTTTAAAGCGATACTTAGCTACTTCAAGTTTTTCATATTTATCTGCATTCGTGTTCTTGTTTTTATTAGCTTCTTCCATTTCAATGAAAGCTTTTGGAAATATAATTGTCTCTTCACTATCCTTTTTTTCTCTTGTTGGAGCTTCATTTAAAGCTTCAAGTAGTTTATACAATTCATCTTTTTTCTTAAAATCTTTATATTTTTTATCGAGTTTTTTAAAGATTCTGGTAGCTTCTGAGAATTTTCCTGTTTTAAATAGTGATTTTCCGTATTGAAAAAGAACCTCAGGTTCCTGATCTCTATTAGAGAAATAAAGATAGATATCATTATATATATCATTCGCTTTTTCATAATCCTCAGCATCGAAATACTTCTGAGCTCTTTCAAATTCATGAATAAAATAATAATCATCGCCATTATAGATAGTCTTTTCAAGCTCGATAGAAAATGAATTAAGTGAAAATAATAAAATATATAATAGTATAGCTATGGATAAATACTTCTTCATATAATATTTTATGCGCTAGGTCTTATAATAAACTTTATAGCTGTCTTTTCCTGACCGGATATCTCAACGGTAGTAAAAGCAATGATAGTTATAAGATCAATACCTTTCGGTGCTACAAAGCCTCTCGCTATTGCTATAGCTTTTGTTGCCTGATTTACTGCGCCAGCTCCTACAGAATGCATTTCAACTGCACCACTTTTTTCTATGACTGCTGCTAGTGCTCCTGCTACGGCTTTTGGTTTAGAATTTGCTCCAACTTTTAGTATTTCCATGTGGTTCCTCCATTAGTTATGCTTCATTTAGTTTTGTATAAGCTTGTTTTGCAGCTATCTGCTGGGCTTCTTTTTTTGAATAACCACTTCCCCAGCCCATTTCTTTATTGTTTATAAGCACAACTATTTCAAAGACTTTACAATGATCGGGTCCATTCTCACCCACTACTTTGTATACAGGAGTCTTTCTATATTGTTTCTGTACAAATTCCTGAAGCATAGTCTTATAATCAAAGGACTCGGTCAACTTAATATTTTCTTTTTTTAAGTCATGCTTATATAATCTTAATATAAACTTTTTAGCTGTGTCAAGCCCTCTATCAAGAAATATTGCTCCAATAACCGCTTCTAGACCATCTGCCAATATAGAAGAACGAGTTCTTCCACCACTTACCTCTTCACCATGTCCAATAAAAATATATTTACCTAGATCAAGGGTCTGAGCTTTTTCATTTAACATCTCAGCACGTACAAGATAAGATTTTGCCTTTGCTAAAAAACCTTCCGGTTCTTCTGGAAATCTTTTATATAACTTTTCAGAAATAACAAGACCAAGAACACTGTCACCAAGAAACTCCAGGCGTTCATTATGACCTGGAGCTTCTTCAACTGACCTATGTGTCAATGCAGTCTTTAAATAATTTCTGTTTTTAAACTTTATTTTAAGCTTATTTTCAAATGCTTCTACTAAATCAATTTTCATATTTTCCCAATACTATTGTTGAATTTTGTCCTCCAAAACCAAATGAATTAGAGATTGCATACTTAACCTCTCTTTCAATAAAACTGTTTGGAGTATAATTAAGATCACAATCAGGATCAGGATCCTGATAGTTTATAGTTGGAGGGATTATATTGTTCTCGATTGCAAATAAACATGCAATAGCTTCAACTCCACCTGCTCCACCTAAAAGGTGACCTGTCATTGATTTAGTCGAACTAATAGCCACTTTCTGTGCATGATCACCAAACACATTTTTAATAGCTTTTGTTTCAAGTCTATCGTTAAACGGTGTTGAAGTTCCATGTGCATTGATATAGTCAACATCTTCAGGTTTTATTCCTGCCATATCTATTGCATTTTGCATACACATAGTTGCACCAGCACCATCAGGATGAGGCTGCGTCATATGGAAACCATCATCGGAAAGTCCATATCCTAATACCTCTCCATAGATCTTTGCTCCTCTTGCCTTAGCATGTTCAAGTTCTTCAAGAACAATTATTCCAGCTCCTTCTGCAATTACAAATCCATCTCTCTTGTTATCAAACGGAGAGGAAGCAATAGAATACTCCTCATTTCTTGTTGATAAAGCTTTCATTGAAGCAAATCCAGCAACTGTGAGTGGAGTTATTGTAGATTCTGCTCCTCCTGTAAAACATATATCACACATACTGTTTTTTATCTTAAGAAAAGCTTCACCAATTGCATGAGTTGAAGAAGCACAAGCTGCTGTTACAACATAGTTAGGACCCATAAGTCCATATTTTATTGCAACTGTACCAGCTGATAGGTTTGATATCATCATTGGTACTAAAAATGGGGTTACTCTTCTTGGTCCTTTTTTATTATAGACTTTCATTTGATCTTCATAAGTATTAAGACCACCCATTCCTACACCAAGTATTACACCAGCCCTTTTCTTATCTATATTATCAAAATCTATACCTGAATCTTCTGCAGCCATCTGTGCAGCGGCATAAGAAAACTGATTATATCTGTCAGTCCTTTTAGCTTCTTTTGGTTCCATATAATCTTTTGGTTCCCAATCTTTTACCTCTCCAGCTATTTTTGAAGTGAATCCTTCTGTATCAAAAGAGGTTATTGGTCCAACACCTGATTTTCCTATCTTTAAAGCTTTCCAAAATTCTTCTTTACCTATTCCAATTGGAGTTACAGCTCCAAGACCGGTTACTACGACTCTTCTACTCATACATCCCTCCGTTTAACGGTTTTCAATATCTTTTAATAATATGTTAAAAACTTCTTTGACTGTTAATAATTTCTTTATCTTATAAAAATATTTTCCTGAAAAAACAAGACCGTTCTCTATATCCCCAAGTCTAGCATTTTCAAGAGCTTTTATAATGCAAAAACTTTTAGAACAATGTTTTAGACAATTATCACAACTCTTTGGTCTTAAATCTTCAGGATTATTATTTAATTTTTCCAGAAAAGTATTTTTAATAGCTCTGCCTGGGAATCCCACAGGACTTTGTATTAGGATCATATCATCTTTTTCAGCATTTAAGACATGTTCTTTCCATTTTATATCCGCATTGGATTCTTCAGTTAGTGAAAATAAAGTAGCGACCTGTACTCCATCTACTCCTGTATCAAGTATACGAAGAAAATCTTCCTGATCTCCTACTCCTCCTGCTCCAATAACCGGAATATTGACATGTCCGACAATAGTCTTTAAAAGCTCAAGAGTTGGTACTTCAGTAGCTAGATGTCCGCCTGCTTCAAAACCTTCAACAACGACTGCGGATGCTCCAAGTCTTTCTGATATCTTTGCAGCTTTTATCGAACTAACAATCGGTACAACAGGAACATTATACTTTTTGCTAAGTGAAAAAAGCTCTCTAGTAAATCCTGCACCAGCAATAACAAGATCAATACAAGCTTCCATAGCCCAGATAGTGACCTCGGTAAATTGAGTTGCTGCAACCATTATATTAATACCGATGATGCCATCAGCACCAGCGATCTCTCTTGCTATCTTGATCTCATCCTCAAGTTCCCCTTTAGACATGCCGGAGGCTGCTATAAGTCCAATACCACCTTCTTTTGCTACAGCACCTGCTAGTCTACCGGTAGAAACTCTTATAGCCATTCCCCCTTGAATAATTGGGAATCTTGGTTTTAAATGCGCTATCTGTAATTCAGGGAGTCTCAATGTATCTCCTTTCAGAATACAAAACAGGGAGGGTTAAATCCCCCCCTGTCATTTCATTTTAATCATAAAACAAATTAGTTCTGATTTTCTTCAATATACTTTACAGCATCAGCAACTTTTTTGATCTTTTCTGCATCTTCGTCTGGGATCTCAACATCGTATTTTTCTTCAAGAGCCATCATGATCTCAACGATATCAAGTGAATCCGCTCCAAGATCTTCAATAAAAGTAGCGTCTGTAGTTACAGCTGTTTCGTCACATCCGATCTGCTCAACAATTATTTCCTTAACTTCGTCAAATATTGCCATTTGAACCTCCAAAAAAATATTATATTTAATTTAATACATTGTCATGCCGCCGTCAACTGCTAAAACCTGACCGGTTACATAACCGGCAGCCGTTGAAGCAAGAAAGAGGCATACATTTGCAACATCATCGGGATTTCCAAGCCTTTTTAAAGGTATTGTCTGACTAATAGCTTCCTGTTGATTCTGTGAAAGTTTATCGGTCATCGGTGTTTTTATATAACCAGGTGCTACCGCATTTACACGGACATTTTTTCCTGCCATCTCTTTAGCAAGTGATCTTGTTAGACCAATGACCCCAGCCTTAGAAGCGGAGTAATTACACTGTCCAGGATTTCCCATCAATCCAACTACTGATGAGATGTTGATTATAGAAGGATCATCACTTTTTGTAAGAGGTCTCATAGCATGTTTACACATGTTGAAGACGCCTTTTAGATTTACAGCAATAACACTGTCAAAATCTTTTTCTTTCATTCTCATAATAAGACTATCTTTTGTAATTCCTGCATTATTTATAAGACAGTCAATCCTTTTAAAATCAACTGTTATAGCTTTAATAAGTTCTTTGACTTTATCATGATCGGATATATCTGCTTCATACTGTCTGAATTCTCCATATGGAAAATTAAAATCATCATCAAAAGACAGATCTACCAAAGCCATAAGTGCACCATTTTCTGCAAACACTTTTGCTATCTCATAACCTATACCTCTTGCAGCACCAGTAATAACACAAACTTTACCTTCAAGATGCATACATTTCCTCCTGATCTTTCTGAGATATATTGTTTAGTATTTCTTCAAGTTCTTCAGGTTTTTCAACTCCCATAACTTTTACATCAGGATTTATAGCAGAGATAATACCGCATAGTACTTTACCAGGTCCAAGTTCAATAAAAGTATCAAAACCATCTTCTATCATCTTTTCGATCTGATGTTTCCATTTAACAGTCTTATTTACCTGATCAACCATATTCTTTTTTATTGTATTGGCATCTTCTTCACTTTTCGCAGTAACGTTCATATAGACTGGAATATTAGGCTTATTTACATTTACAGTTTCTACACTGAATGCAAATTCATCAGCTGCTGGTTTCATCAAATAAGAATGAAACGGACCACTAACCTTTAGTTTTCTAGCTTTTCTTATTCCATAATCTTTTACTTTTGCTGATAGATCATCAAATTTATCTTCTTATCCAGCTAAAATGACCTGTTTCGGAGAATTATATATTGATATTACATATCCAGATTCTTCACATAGATCTTCAACTTTCGAAAAATCTTTTCCGATTAACGCTGCTAAAACACCGCCTGAAACCTTAGACATAGCTTCACCACGTTTTTGAACTAGCTTTATAACACTTTCAAGATCAAGTGCACCTGAAGCATATAAAGCACTATATTCACCAAGACTATGTCCTGCTACAGCTTTAAAATTAGGAAACCTTTTCTTTAGCACTTCAAAAGCTGCAATTGATGTAGTTAAAATAGCAGGCTGAGTTATTTCAGTCTTTTTAAGTTCATCCGCATCACCTTCAAAACATTTATCTTTTATTGAAAATCCTAAAACATCCGAAGCTTTGTCAAAGACCTGTTTAGCTTCAGGGTATTTTTCATAAAGTTCTTTTCCCATTCCAGGGTACTGTGATCATTGTCCAGGAAATACAAAAGCTACCTTCATAATTCACTCCCTTTTTCCATAAGTTTTGGTAATTCTTCTTCAAGTAGTGGAAGTATCTTATTTACATCACCTACTACGCCAAGATCAGCAAAATTAAATATAGGAGCTGAGACATCTTTATTTACAGCTATGATATAAGAAGAGTTTTCCATTCCTGCAACATGCTGTATAGCTCCGGATATTCCAAGTGCAAGATACAATTCAGGTCTGACAGTCTTACCAGTCTGACCAACCTGTCTTTCAAGAGGACACCATCCATCTTCTATTACCGCTCTTGAAGCTGCAACTTCTGCACCAAGTTTATCAGCAAGTTTATAGAGTTTTTCAAAGTTTTCCTTTGTTCCCATTCCTCTGCCACCTGCGATGATGACTTTAGCATCTTCAAGATTTACTGTGTGTTTTATCTCTTTAACACTTTCAAGGATCTTTACTATATTTTTGTATGCACTAACATCGATATCTTTTATTTCTTTTACTTCAAGTTTTGCTGGAGTTTCCATTTCACACATCGGCATAACACCTGGTCTCACTGTCGCCATCTGCGGTCTGTGATCCGGGCAAAGTATTGTCGCCATGATATTTCCGCCAAAAGCAGGTCTTGTCTGCATAAGAAGTCCTGTTTCCTCTTCTATCTCAAGCATTGTACAATCTGCAGTAAGTCCAGTCTGGATCTTATTGGCAACTCGAGGTGCAAGATCTCTACCCTGATGAGTAGCTCCAAAAAGCACCATATTTGGTTTATGTCTTTTAAAAAGCTCAACAAGAACCTGAGTATAAGTCAAAGTCTGATAATCTTTAAGATCATCCATATCAACAAGATATACTCCATTAGCTCCATATTTTGAAAGACTATTTACTGTATTTTTTATTCCAGCACCTAAAGCTGCGACAAAAACATCACAACCTTTTTTGTCTGCTAATCTTCTAGCAGTAGATATAAGTTCAAGCGATACATTTTTAATCTTGTCTTCCTCAAACTCTGCTACCACCCAAATATCTTTAAAATCAGAGAAATCTTTTTTCTCTACATTTTTTGCACCTATCTCATCAATTGCCTTTACTGGACAACTTTCAACACAAGCTCCACAAGTAGTACAAAGTTCTTCCTTAATAAAAGCCTTTCCTGACTCCGTATCAAATTCAATAGCTGAATAAGGACAGTGTGCTATACATTTCTTACACCCAATACAATCATCTTTTCTAATAACTACCTTCAATTTTGCCTCCTATCCTTTTAAGATATTAGTAGCGATAACGAGTCTCTGGATTTCCGATGTTCCTTCATAAATCTGAGTTATCTTAGAGTCTCTGAAATATCTTTCTACAGGATAATCTTTCATATATCCATAACCACCATGTATCTGAAGAGCTTTTGTAGCAGCTCTTTCACATGCTTCCGATGCGTATAATTTTGCCATAGCCGCTTCTGTACCGAATGGTTTCCCTTCATTTTTAAGATAAGCTGCTTTATATGTAAGCAGTCTTGCAGCTTCAACATCAGTAGCTATATCAGCTATCATCCACTGAATAGCCTGAAGTCTTGCGATCGCATGACCAAACTGTTTTCTTTCTTTAGAATATTTTATTGCAACATCTAATGAGCCCTGTGCTATTCCAAGAGCCTGTGCCGCAATACCAATTCTTCCACCATCTAAAGTCGCCATAGCTATCTCAAAACCCTGACCAACTCTTCCAAGAAGATTTTCTTTAGGAACTTTTACATCCTGCATTACAAGTTCAGCAGTTCCTGATGCTCTAATTCCCATCTTCTTTTCTTTAACACCTACAGAGAAACCGTCAAAAGCTTTTTCTACTATAAATGCACACATTCTTCCTCTTTTTCCTCTTCTAGTTACGAGTTTTGCGAAGATTATATGTGTATCAGCGACGTCACCACCAGAAATAAATATTTTATTTCCATTAAGAAGATAATGATCGCCTTTATCCTCAGCTATAGTTCTCTGTGCAAATGCATCAGAACCAGCTTCAGGTTCGGTAAGACCAAATGCTCCTAGTTTTTCACCATGCGACATAGGTATAAGATATTTTTTCTTCTGTTCTTCTGTACCATAATAATCGATTGGCCAACATGCAAGTGAATTAACAGCTGCAATAATACCACAGGTTGATGCACATACTTTTGATATTTCTTCAACAGCAATCATATAAGTTATATAATCACAACCAGCTCCGCCAAATTCTCTTGATACTGTGATTCCAAAAAGGCCCATTTTTGCCATCTTTTTGACAGTTTCCCATGGGAATCTGGAGTTTTCATCGATCTCTGCTGCAATTGGTTCAACTTCTCTTTTTGCAAAGTCTCTCACAACCTCTCTGAACATAAGCTGCTGTGGAGTATAATTGAATTCCATTACGCCTCCTTAGAGTCCTGAAGTGGATTTTGAGAATTGTATATCTGAATTTCGTTTTTAACTTTTTCCAGCATACCATTTTCAATATATAATGTTGCAAATTTAATTGCATTTTTAAAAGCTTTTTCCTGTGATGCGCCATGACATATTACTACAAGTCCATTAACGCCTAAAAGCATAGCACCGCCATATTCCTGATAATCTACTTTTCTCATGACTTTTAAAAGGATATCTTTATCAAGTCCTAGCGATTTCAGAGAACCTAACATAAATGCTGAGATACCTTCCATTGATTTTAGCACCATATTTCCAACAAATCCATCACAAACAACAACATCACAGACACTATCAAGAACCATAGAATTAGCTTCTACATTTCCAACAAAATTTATCTGTGAAGAATTAGAAAGTGTCTCATGCACTTCGTTATAAAACTTGCTACCTTTTGATTTTTCTGAGCCAATATTTAAAAGCCCTATTCTAGGGCTCTCTATATCAAAAAGGACTTTAGCGTATACAGAACCAAGAATCGCAAATTGAGCCAGATGCTTGACTCTACAGTCGGCATTAGCACCTGCATCAAGTAGTATCACCGGATTTTTTACTCCAGGAATTACAACAGCAATTGCAGGTCTTTCTACGCCTTTTATCCTGCCAAGTTTCATAAAACTTTCAGCAACTACTTTCCCAGTATTAGCTGCTGATATAAATGCTGAATTTTCTGTAGTTGACAACAGTTCAAGACCTCTGCTAACAGAAGTCTTTGAATTTCGATTGATCTTATATTCTTCTTCTTTATCGAATTTCACTTCTTCAAGTGAAATATTTTTGGACTCAAGAAGAAGATGGGAGACTTTCTCGCTATCACCAACCAGAGTACAACCAAATTGGTCGTCCTCAGTCATGGCAGCCTTCACACCCTTGATTATCTCATCAGGTGCGTTGTACCCCCCCATTATGTCAATTATTATTTTTTTCATTATTCCTTGATCTTGATTATAGTTTTTCCTTTATACTGTCCACAAGCTTTACAAACTCTATGTGGAAGTATAGTCTCACCACAATCAGGATTAGGACATTTTGCATAACTTTCTGGAACATCAGCTTTCCAGTTGGCTCTTCTTTTGTCTCTTCTGCTTTTCGAATGTCTACTCACAGGATTTGGCATATAATTCCTCCTATAAATTCAAATTCCCATTTGAATCTTATGATTAAATTCTCAAATAGTATATATACGAGGACTACTTAAGTCAAGTTTTTTATGATAGTTTCGGTCTCACATGCAATAACATACTCTTCATCAGTTGGAAGGCAAAGTGCTTTTACCTTCGAAGATGCTTTTGTTATCTCACCTTTTTTACCATATAAGAATTTCATATTATTTTCTTCACTGTAGTCTACTCCGAGATAATCCATATCAGAAAGAGTCAGCCTTCTTACGATGTAATCATTTTCTCCAACTCCTCCAGTAAAAACTATTATATCAACACCGTTCATAACCGAAGCATATGCTCCTATATATTTTTTTAAACGATGCGCCATTATTTTATAAGTAAGAATGCATCTTTCGTTTTTATTTTCGAAACCTTCTTCTATTTCTCTCATATCGTTAGACATCTCTGATATTCCAAGCACTCCACTTTTTTTATTAAGCATGTTGTTCACATCTGCTTCTGAATAATCACAATATTCCTGCAAATAACCAAATATAGCAGGATCTATATCACCGGATCTTGTACCCATTACAAGACCTTCTAGTGGAGTAAATCCCATTGAAGTATCTACAGATCTTCCGTTTTTAACAGCTGCTATAGAGCTACCATTACCAAGATGACATGTTATTATTTTAAGATCTTTTATATCTTTACCAACAAACTCTGCTGCCTGTTGTGCTACAAACATATGGCTTGTGCCATGAAATCCATATCTTCTGATCTTATATTTTTCATAGAGTTCATATGGAAGAGCATAAAGATAAGCGTGTGGTTCCATTGTGTGATGAAAAGCTGTATCAAAGACTCCAGCCTGAGGTACATCTTTCAGAAGTTTAGCACATGCTTCAACACCTTTAATATTATGCGGATTATGAAGTGGTGCAAGATTAATACATTCTTTAATGGTATCTAAAACTTCATCTGTAACATAAACTGATGATGAGAATTTTTCCCCACCATGAACCAATCTATGCCCAACTGCGTTAATGCTGTGAAGATTTTCCAGAACACCTCTATCTTTATCTACAAGTACTTCAAGTATATGAGATATAGCTCTGTCATGATCTTTCATAGGAAGAATATCTTTATCATTATTTTTTTCAGTCTTATACTTAAATATTGCATCATCTTTTCCTATTCTTTCAACAAGACCTTTGGCAAGAACAACTTCTCCATCTCTTAGCTGATACTTTACCGACGAACTTCCACAGTTTAATACTAGTATTTTCATACTTATCCTCCGTTTATATTATGCTTTTAAAATTATATCAATAAAATTCGATTTAATCGTCTTTCACTTTTATAGCCCTTCATAACTCTTTTTTATTCATATCATTTTAAAAGCATTTTATTATTTTTTTTATAAAATCATTGGACTTGGGATTTGGTGTTTGGTGTTCGGGTCGGTCTTGATCTTCCCAAAATCCAAAATCCCGCTTCATCCCAAAATCCAAGTTTCAGACTAAACTCTTCCCGCAACTTCCACAAAATTTCATTCCCGCTTTTGATACTGATCCACAAGAGGAACATCTTTTTATATCATTTTGTCTCTTAAGTATTCGCTTTATAGCAAATTGAGCACTTTCCTGAACTTTGGGATTGTGCCCTGTTGTCCTTTGTCTAATAAGATGAATAACATCCTCTTTTCCAATATCTGCGAATATATCCAATAATTTGATTGTTAATCTTTCATTTTTACAGTTATCCAGAAAGTCTTTTAGAATAGCATACGTCTTTTCACCACCAATAACCTTTAGTGTATGTAAAACACTTTCACCAACAAACCTATCTTTTGAATATAATAACTTTTCAAATACTTTAAGCATCCTTTCGTCGCCAAAACGATACAATGCTTTTGCTGCGTTTATTTTCACTCTTGCAGAATTATCCTTCAAGAGTTTTACAAGATCAGGAACTGCCTCTTTCATCTTGAGATTTTCAACACATTCAACAGCATTAGCGCGGACTCTATCATCCTGATTAAAGAGATTTGTTTTTATAAATTCTTTATAATCTTTTTCAGTTGAATTTGAAAGAAGTTTGATAAGTGTTGCCTTGATATATTCATCTTTGGTATTTTTAAGATTTCTGAATATTCCTTCTATAAGCTCATCTGATTCAATTTTAGATGCGATTTCCATGATCTTTATAACAATAAAATTATTTTTTTCTTTTTTTATCCTTTCTAGAAGGATCTTTCCATAACCTTCATCCGGATTATTTTCAATATTTGATAAAGCTGTAAATACATCTGAATCATCTTCAGAAAACAACTTTTCTTTTATTTCATCAAAATTCATATTTAATTAAATTCCTGTCGAAAATTATAATATAAAAACTAAGGAGTCTTTATGTTAATACAATTTCTAACAGATGGCAATATAAAAATCAACAATCAGACAATGAAAAAAAATGATATAGAAAAAATTCTTGAAGAGATCAAAAAAGAATTAACTCAGACGAGATAATTAAAAACATGGATCTTGGGGTTTGGGTTGGTCTTGATCTTCCCAAATTCCAAAATCCAGCTTTATCCCAAACACCTGCTTTTAATCTGCTTTTTCTGATTCTGTCTGAATCTCCCTTAAAGACTTAGCCGCCCAATAATGCACTTCTTTATTTTCTGAATTCACTACTTCCATCAGTGGGTCC
>PKTG01000069.1:0-9395 GCA_002869225.1 Candidatus Muiribacterium halophilum
TTTATAAAGATACAGATTTATCGAAATTTTGATTTTAGATATCGCTTATAAAGCATTGTAGTTTTCTATAAAATCCAACAATCTGCAGTTATTGTGCGAGCGGGATAAAAGGTGCCCGGAGCGATTCGAAGAATCAGGTAATTACTTAGTTTTATAGTAATTACAGAATAACTGCCCTCAACTCCACCATTGTATAAAACCAGTATAACTGTAATAACTGGAAACTTTTTCGTAAAGCGTGAAGCGTAAAGCGAAACGGGTAAATGTATGAAAATCTAAAAACTGAATTCATTTCTTCAAAGGAATGACAGACATAGACAAGGACTAGAATAAAATGAGTGCAATAAATTTTCAAAAACATCTACACAGGAAGTGCTATCGTTTTTGAAAATAGTGAAAAGAAATTCTGGATGATTTCTTGAGCGATTATTAATGAATGGGAGTAGAGAAAAGAAGGTTTATCAGCTATTTGAACCCTAAAGCCAATTATCACAAGTCATAGAAGCTATAGTCAATTATAAAATTTTACAAGAGATTTATGCAGGCATAGCCTCAAGCTACGTCAAAGGAATATCTTGGGAAAGATTTATTGAATATTGCTTCCCTTTGGGCTTTGTAAAAATCAATAAATACTTCGTTATTTTTCATCGACTTACTTTCCAAGTAGGTCTTCTTCAAAATGCCTTGAATTTAATAATTTTTTCTAAAGCTATGAATGTGCTAATTGACATTGAGGTTCAACACTGGGAAACTTGCACAGAAACGCTTACCCAAAGTGTTCTCGCGTTGAAGTGTAAGTAGAACTGGAGTGGATGATGATTTTTCCTTCGAAATTATCTTATATAGAGCTTTATTCCTAAGGTTTTTAAGAGCTTTTCAGAAGATTTATTACTGGGAAACTATCGTTTCCCGAACCTGGAATTTTAATCAATATTTATGTAAATAAAGTGTTTTTTGAAAAAACGAAGTAAAAAAAATAGACCTTCTCAGGTCTTTTTGTTTTTAACATTTTTAAATATAGAAATATTATACCACAAAAACTCTACATTCAAAAGTTTGAATACGACACCTTATTTTGTTATTAAACAGAATATTAATATGCTTTATAGAATATATTATGCTTTTTCATTTATTTTGAATTGATTTTCTGTGTTTTCCTCTGATTTTGTTACTTTTATAGGGATTTAAAAGATTTTTTTACGCTTTACGCATTACGCATTACACATTACGCTTTACGGTCTTAAAATATGCTTTAGTTTCTTTGGATTATGATAAAAGAACCTTATATATCTAAACACATCCAAGGTAAAGAGCTTCAGAACTATAAACAAAAAATAAAACAAGACAAATAAAATATTCTGAGTCTTTGCACCGTACTTTGCATAAGATCTTTCGGAAGCCTGGTAATGATACGAATCATTATCTACCCCAAACTCTTTTCCAAACTCACTATCTTCATACGGAACAAAGTTATGAAGCTGAATAAGAAACGGATTGACCTTCATGACAAACGCCATTGTCTTAAATATGTTTTTGATCTTATCATCTGGAAGCCCCAGTATTATAAGAAGTAAGTAATCAATATTATTTTGCTTTAAAAGTCTTGTAGCTTTTTTAAGTTTTTTTAAATAATCTTCGCCTTTGTTTATTCTTTTAAGAAGCTTCTCATCCGCTGTTTCCATTCCTATTCGAAGAAGAACACAACCACTCTTTTTTAAAAGCCTGACAAACCTTTCGTCACATATCTGATCTGCTCTTGCATGTCCGTTCCACTTTATTTTTAAATTTTCATACACGATTCTTTTAAAAAGTTTTTTTGAATATTCTCGGTCTTTAAAAAGATTATCATCATTAAAAGTTATATGATCAACACCCTGTTTTTTAAGCTCTTTTAACTCTTCAATGACTGTATCTATCTCTCTTGCTCTGAAACGTTCTCTCGGGGCGTTTCTGATGTTTCCTGAGCAAAAATAACATCTGTTTGTACAACCAATGCCAGTGATCACAATTCTCCAGTCGACTTCTTCATATATCTTTACCGGATAAAGGATAGTATATTTCTTTTCAAGACTCTTGTTTAATCTCCATATACCTAACATATCCTCAGAATCAGATTCAACTTCCAGTTTTTTAAAAAGTGAGATCTCATCAAATGAAAATATATGATCTATTTCTTCTAACTCAGGATTAAAATTACCGGTTGAGAATATTTTCATACCATCGTTGTCCTGTTTTATTCTGTTAATTAGATTTAAGACCTTTACCATGTCAAAAGAAAAACATTCAATTATCACTATGTCGTATCTTTTCTGGTACATAAATGTATCTACATCATCTATCATCATATCGCATATATCATTTTCTATATCTTGTTTTTTAAGGCAAAACGAGAAAAAATCCAGTCCAAAAGGCGGACATACATTTCTTCTCTGTATTTTAAAGTTTGCTCTTAAAAGTAGGATCTTTTTATTTTTCATATTTCTCATTTGATTTATATCAATTTTATTTTGTATCATTAATATTATGAGCTTTAAGGTGTTTTTTTGCAAGATTACACAAAAAACCACTTGATTATCGACTTAAGTCGATGATGTACTTCGACAGAAGTAGATGACGAACATAAAGTTCGTGTGTTTTCTTTCAGAAAAAGTTAAAACACAACCTAAGGTTGTCATCAGCAAAAAATTGCTCATCGCGAGCAAAGCGAGATATCAGCAGTATAACTGCTTAACTACGAACAAAGTGAGTAATAATGTATAAACTAGCCCTTATAGTACCTTGTTTTAATGAAGAAGAGAATATTGAAAGAACAGCCAATATTCTTCTTGAGAAACTATATAGTCTCCAAAAAGACAACCTTATTAACAAAAATAGTTTTCTAGTGTTTGTTGATGATGGTAGCTCGGATAAGACCTGGGAAAAGATAACTCATTTAAACACTCAAAACCCTAAAATACGAGGCCTTAGTTTTTCAAAGAATTACGGTCATCAAACTGCAATATTAGCGGGAATAACAAATTTCGACTATGATATCTGTATAATGCTTGACGCGGATCTACAACAAGATATTGATAAATTTGATTATATGATCAATAAACATTCAGAAGGATTCGACGTTGTTTGTGGTGTAAGAAATATAATAAAGAGCAGAAGTATTATAAAAAGTATTTCTGCAAAAATATTTTATTATTTGATGAAAATACTAAATTCAAATGTTGTTCCTGCACATAATGATTTCAGACTTCTTTCAGCAAAAGTTGGGAAAGAGTTGAGAAAATTCAATGAAAAAAACATCTATATCAGAGGACTTATTCCTGATCTTGGATTTAATCAAACATATTTTAATTATAAAATAAAAGAACGAACTAAAGGTGAGACCAAATATACCTATAAAAAACTCTTTGCCCTTGCAAGAGATGGACTACTTTCAAACAGCGAAGCACTTCTTACTAACCTTATATATTTAGTTCTTTTCTTTGAGATCCTACCTTTTCCAAAGTTGATAAAAAGAATGATTAGAATATTCGTCTCATGTGTTGTTCTTGAAGTCATAAAAGACATATATGTCCAATCCCGTAATAGACCAGCGTATATAATTAAAGAAAAAATTTAGAAAGCAGTGATTTGGGATAAAGCTGGATTTTGGATTTCGGGAAGATCAAAACCAACCCTAACCCCAAATCCTACGATTTTTTTATCTAATCACTGTTCACTGTTCACTGATTCTAAGATCTCCCTCATCACCTGCTGATCAAAGTCAAGGTCTGGAATCTTGTTTAGAAAATATTCTGAACTTTTATGATCTCCGAGTTCAAAAAATATCTGACAGAGTATCCATAATAGTTCATTGTTGTTGACTCTTTCCAAGGCTTTTTTATCAAATAGAATATGATCATACTCTTTCTGATTCCATGCCGCTCTTATCATATAAAAAAACAGATCTTCAATATATCTGAAATCCGAATTCCATAATGAAAGAAAATTATTTTTTTTATCAAGCATCTTGTATAGATATAGAAGGAAAAGTTTAAGGTCTCTATCTTTTCGCTTTTCAATAAGTTCTATCTCAAAATCACTTATTATATCCTGCATATTATCATTCGCTATTTTTGCACTAATCTTTCTTATTTGATAAATCCTCATAAATTTAAGATTTTCTTTTAATAATATTAAAGCTTTATCTCGAAATTCTTCAGATTCAATAAAAATCTTTGTGATTATTTCAGATAGGAAACCTAAATCCTTTGATAACATTTTTATATTTGGATCTTTCAGCATATCAAGACAACTCTTTAAATCACCATCCTCAAACGTTTTTTTTAAAAATTCCATTTTTTTTGAATCTTCAATAAGCTCCTGTGGATATTCTTTGTTTATATTTTTTGCTTTACTTTTATAAATGACTTTTTTTCCTTTAAAAGTGTCTAAACATTCAAAAAGATATTTTTTCAATTCTTTTGAATTGATCTTGTTAATGATTTTTATGAAATTCTCTTCATATCCCAAATAATCATTGAAAAACTCATTATTTGAGTCAAAATAAAGAAGTTGCAAAAAATCGATATATTCATCTTCACTCAAACATTTAAGCTCATTATAAAGAAGCATATTGTAACCATAAGAAAGACCCGAATCATCCGCAGCAGGAAATATAAATGTATCTTTTACCTGAGGTTGTCTTCTTAAAAGTGAGTTCACTGGACAGTTTAAAAAGACTCCTCCACCCATACAGAGATTAAAATCCTTATCCGGTATTGCTTTTAACATATTTAATACTACTTTTTCCAAAGTGTTTTGAGCAGAATGTGCCAGATGTTCAAAATGACCATTTATAAATTTTTGATCTTTTCTTTTCTCTCCAAATATTCGTTCAAAATAAATTGAAGTACTCATAGTAATGTCTTCATTAATATACTGAAGAGAATCTTCAGTGGTAAAATCAAAGTAATCCTTTTCTATACTAAAGGACCCATCTTCTTTCAGCTTTACCATAGAAAGGATTTCTTTATCAAATCTTTCGTCTCCATACGGAGCTAGACCCATAAGTTTTCCTTCAGCAAACGCTCCGAGATTAACAAAATCAGTAAAAGCCGCATAAAAAAGCCCCATCGAATTTGGAAAGTTAAGTGATTTTAATTTTTTTATACCTTTCTTGTCAGCATAATACCATCCACTTGTTTGAAAGTTTCTTTTATCACCTTCATATTCTGCTCCCATTCCATCTAAAGTCAATATATATGCTTCTTCAAAAGGAGATGCATAAAAAGATGCTGCAGCATGTGCAAGATGATGAGAAAAGAACTCGTTAAGTGGAATATCATGCAAAGAATAATATAACTCTGGAGAAATTCCTGCTTTATGACAACAATATAAATGACCTTTCTGAAATCTGTTCATAATACCTTTAGATATTTCTAAATTACCATGACCTATTGTCTTTGTATGTTTATAATGCTTAATCCTATCAAGTCTTTCTTCTTCGATAAAAAAACGCAGTCTGCCTTTTTCAGTAAGGCAGACTGACGAATTATGTACTGAATAATTTCTAGTTAAAATTTTCATTTCAAAAACATGTTCTCAAACTTATTTATTAGATTCTCCCTTTTGTTTGTATCATCTTTTAACATATAATAAAAATACATCAGTTTATCATTTGACGGCATAGATGACTTATTATTTCCAAGGTTGGAGTTTTTCGCGACTGAAATGTTTCCAGATCCAAGATCAGCGTTTTTAAGAAATCCTTTTAATTTAAGCGAAAGAGAATCAAGATCTTTTGTATCAGCTGTTCCAAGGTTTTTAAGTTCTTGTAAAAGAGCATAGTTTGGATTGTCTTTTGAATCCATAAGGGTCGCTTTAACGAATTCAAATCCCATTGTAGCTCGGTTCTTATGTTCTTTCTTTGTACCATATCTAACATTTACCTCAGGAGATTTATATACCTCTGGGAATACAAGGTCATAACTCTCTCCTCTTTTTATCCATTTTTCAACATTCTTATTGTATATCTTTTCTCTTCCGTCTTTTGAATATTTTATCTTTATATCTTTTACATAAAAATCTCTATTACCTTCAAAGAGACCTCTTTTTTTAGGAGAATATATCTTAATCATATATACTCTTGAATCAAATTTTCTGGAATATGTGCCTAGACTATCAATTGTGTATTTAACAGTAAGTTGTTCGTTCTCAGCAAGCTGATCTCCTGATTTTTCATACTTAGCATATTTATAGGAACCGTCATTTTGAGGTTCTCTTAAAAGATAAATAGCTTCGGTAATATTATCAGCAATACCTGTTAAATAAGAAGTATTTACTGACGACATCTTAAGATTGGAAATCAAATTGTTTCTTTCCTTATAATCAGGATAATACTTTTTTAAAGCTAAGGATAATTTTATATTAAGATCGCTAAGATTACCTGTCTTATCCAAAAGGTATTCATATTTTTCAATATCATCTACAGGAATATTTTTAGTAAAAAACTTATATAGTTCCAGTTTTCTTTCCCATTTAACTTCGTTGACCTTGGAATAAAGATCGGTAGTGTTTCTTCTAAGTTGTTCCATTACTCTACCAAGATCAGATGCAAAAGTCGTACAGATGATAGTTAAAATCAAAAATAAAACAAATATACTTTTTTTCAAACTTTCACTCCTATGATAGCCAATAAGCAACGCCTGTCTCATATGGATGTATCATATTTTCTATTACAGGTATGATTCTTACACCCACTAGAAATTCACCACTGAATTTCCAGGTGATCTTTAATTTAAACTCGGCTATGTTTTCATTTATATTTTCATTTTTAAAATCATGCACCTCTACAACATCTCCATTTTCTCTATAAACACATAGCTGTGCCTTTATATTATTTGGAGATACCTCATGACAGTTTACCTTTAGATAAAATTCTTTTTCATCTCCAGGTGCAACATCTTCAAGTTGCGATATTCCTTTTTCATCCTCAACAGATACACTTCCCCACTTTGAAAGAACGTTATATCTATCATTAGCAACCTGTTTTGTCACTTTGAAATCACTAGAATCATATAGAACACCTGATTGAAGAGAAGGTATATAAAGCTGATTAGTGTATTTTTTTACCATGTTATCCATTGAAAATTCAGGGATAACCGATGCCATGGAATGTTTCATCATCTCTATCCATCTTTTTGGCATTCCATTTTCATCTCTATCATAGAAAGTCTCAATGACTTCGTTTTCAAGAATGTCATAGAGTGAAGCAGAATCTATATCCGCCTGTGTTTCGTCATCATCAACTGTAATGATCTTCTCATTAATAGCCCATCCATTTTTAGTGTTATATCCTTCATCCCACCATCCGTCAAGGATAGAGAAGTTAAGTCCACCATTTACTGGAACTTTCTGTCCGCTTGTTCCTGAAGCTTCAAGAGGTCTCTTAGGATTGTTAAGCCATACATCAACACCACGGACAAGATATCTCGCTACATGCAGTGAATAGTTTTCCAGGAAGAAGATCTTACCTTTGAAGCCTTCTTCCTTTGCTATAGCGTGAATGTTTTTAATAAGCGCTTGTCCACATTTATCAGCTGGATGAGCTTTTCCTGAAAAAACAAAGTGGATCTTTTTATCAGAATTTGACATTATCTGTCTTAATCTTTCAACATCTCTAAAAAGAAGTGTCGCTCTTTTATAGGTAGCAAATCTTCTTGCAAATCCAATTATAAGAGCATCCGGGTCCATAAGTTCATCTATAGCATTTATATCTTTTTGGGAGAATCTATATCTTCTATACTGATTTTTTATACTTTCATGTATAAACTCTATAAGTCTTTTCTTATGTTTCATATGTGTCTGCCAGAGTTCTTCGTCTGGAATATCAAATACTTTTTTCCACATATCCTGTTTAGAAGTAAAATGATACCAGTCGTTTGCAATATATTTCTGAAGTAGTTCCTTCATATCTCTGGACATCCATGTAAGTGTATGTACACCGTTTGTAACATGTGTTATAGGATTTTCTTCCTTTGGAATATCTGGCCATACTTCTTTCCAAAGATCTGATGATACCTTTCCGTGAAGAGCCGAAACTCCGTTTTCTCTTCCGGCTACTTTAAGTGCAAGTATTGTAAGTGAGAATAATTCAAATCCTTCTGGAGTCTTCTGAAGACCAAGATCCATAAACTGCTGTCTTGAAAGACCTACACTTTCCCAATATTCCTTAAAATATTTATCTTTAAGCGAAAGAGGAAAAGCATCGTTTCCAGCAGGAACCGGAGTATGAGTAGTAAAAATAGTGTTTGCCCTGACATTTTCAAGAGCTTCATAGAACGTAAGATCACTACCGTTTACAAGTTCTTTTATTCTTTCAAGAGACATAAAGACAGAATGTCCTTCATTCATATGCCAGACAGACGGATCGATACCTAACTTTCTAAGTACCTTAACACCACCCATTCCAAGAAGTATTTCCTGAGATATTCTCATGTCCTGTCCACCACCATAAAGCTTCTGAGTTATCTCTCTATCCTCATTTGTGTTCTGTGATATATCAGAATCCATAAGATATATTACTACTCTACCAACATGTATTTTCCAAACTTTTGCAAACACATCTCTTTTATTTATCTTTACATCTATGATCACAGGATTTCCATTCTCATCTTTTACTTCAACTATAGGCATGCTGTTAAAATCATGTGAATGAAATTCGTTCTTCTGACTTCCATCAAAAGCTATTTCCTGATCAAAATATCCCTGTCTGTAAAGAAGACCAACACCAACAAACGGAAGTCCAAGATCAGAAGCTGATTTTGAATGATCGCCTGCAAGAACACCAAGACCACCAGAATAAATTGGAATACATTCGTGAATACCAAACTCAGCACAGAAATATGCTATCTTTTTGTCAGAATACTTACCGTATTTTTTATTAAACCAGGTATCATCCTGATTCATATATTCTTTAAACTCTTTTATAACAGCATCATACTGCGAAAGGAAATCCTTATCTTCAGTAAGGGAGTTAAGTCTCGTCTGTGAAACCTGAAGAAGAAGGTCTACAGGATTATTACTGTTTTCATCCCATATTCCAGGCTCGATGTATCTGAACATCTCCTGAGCTTCTATGCTCCAGGACCACCACATGTTATATGCAAGGTCTTTTAATGCTGCTATCCTTTCAGGTAATCTAGGATAAACTTTCAATTTTCTTAATTTTTTCATCAATATTCTCCTCGTATGTAAGATCTTGCAATGTTATTATATTATAAAGCAGGATTTTGGGATAAAACTGGATTTTGGATTTTGGGAAGATCAAAACCAACCCAAACACCAAATCCCAAACACCAAATCCTACGATTTATTGTTCTGGCTCGAAACTCAGTTATTACCCGTTTCGCTTCACGCTT
>PKTG01000069.1:9419-23947 GCA_002869225.1 Candidatus Muiribacterium halophilum
CGCTTCACGCTTTACGTTATTTCGTGAGTTGCTTAGCTACCTCTATAAACTCTTCCCATGTCTTTGGTGGATTCTGCGGATCGATCCCGTTTTCAGTAAACATATCCTTGTTATAGAAAAGAGCTACACCGGTTATCTGATCATGTATTCCCCAGAGTTTACCATCTGCAAGGTTTGAACCAACAGCAGCTGGAGAAAGGTCTTCTTTGAGTTTATCAAGTCCAAACTGACTTAGATTAAATATAGCATTCTTATTAGCAAGTTTATAGACAAAAGCACCATCTACTCTAGCTATATCAGGAGTAGATTTTGTCGCAAGAGATGTTAGTATCTTTTCCTGATGTCCACCCCATGGTATCTGTTCTACTTCAACTTTTACAGGTGAGAATCTTTTTTCAAACATACCAACTATTTCTTTGAAGACCTGCAGTTCTGTTGGATTGTAAGTAACCCATATCTTTATATTACCTTTTCTTTCCTTTGAAAAATCCTTTGCTTCGCCCGAAGGGAATTTAAGGTCTTTTTCTTTAGCAAGGATCTTTTCTTCAATATTTTTAACAGCATTATCAAGTGCTTCCTGAACAGTCTTCTCACCTTTGATTGCAGCTTCCATCTGTGGATTGATTATTTCTTCAAGATCTCCATAATCAAGTATCTGCGGTCTAGGCTTAGCATATTTCATCTGTTCCATGAATACCTTAAGGAAAGGTTTGTTAACTGTATCTATTTTGTCATAAGCTTTAAGATTTACAGGTATCTGTTCGAGTTTGTTACACCATATCTCCTGAATCTCAGGGCTTACCATAAACTCTAAAAATTTTGCTGCCCAATATGGATTCTTTGAGTTATTAAAGACAACCATATTTGTTCCACCAACATTTGTTGATGTACCTGCTGGACCTTCAGGAATAAGACTTACACCAAAATTTAGTCCTGCATCTTTAAATCTTTTGACATCCCACGGACCATCAAAGATCATTGCATATTTTTCATTTAAAAATCCTGTGTCAGGTCCAATCGCTCCAGCCTGCCAAGCACCTGCTTCGACTTTATATTTATTATAAAGATCGACTTTCATTGTAAGCGCGTCAACACCAGGTTTCTGATTAAGTACACATTTACCATCTTCTATAAACTTAGCTCCATACGTGTTAAAGAATGGGAACGTCCACCAAAGTGTGTTTCTCATAGCAAAACCATAGACTTTATCAGCACCAGTTGCTGCATTAACTTTTTTTGCAGTTACTTTATCCTGTTTTTCTCCACAGGAGATAAGCATAAGAGCTATTACCATGACCAGTACTAAAGCTAAGAATTTTTTCATAATTTATTCTCCTAATAATTTATTTTAATATTTTTATTTTGAATCACTTCTATAATCGAGTCAATGTTGACAACACCTGGATCAAAGCTTATATAAATAACTTTGTCGTCAGTCATAATATCTATTGAATCAACTCCGTTTAATCCGTTTACCTCATATTCAAGTGCTTCAGGGTCTGAAATATCTCCTTCGTAAAAAAAATGCACCAGATTCAGTCCTCTTTCAAGCATAAATCATCATCCTTTCACTGCACCTTTCGTCATTCCCTCTATAAAATATCTCTGAGCGAAGATAAAAAGTATAATAATCGGTACTACTGTAATCGTTGAAGCAGCCATAAGTTTTGTCCACTCCGATGAATACTGACCCTGGAACATCGCCAATCCGACAGGAAGAGTGTACATGTTTGAACTATTGCTTATAATAAGCTGCCACAGGAAGTTGGACCACTGCCCTATAAATGTAAGAAGAAACAGTGTCATTATTATTGGTGCTGAGACAGGGATCATTATGTAATAGAATATCCTTGCTTCTGAAGCACCATCTATTCTAGCCGCTTCTATTAGAGAAGTCGGAATAGTCTCCATATACTGTTTTATAAGAAACAGACCAAATACATTCGCAAGATGTGGTATAAACATAGCTCCATAAGTGTTCATACCCATTATCTGAAGTGAAGATAATATCTGGCCAATACCAAGGAAGGATAATTTTCCTATCTTATCTACAAGTACATACTGAGGAACCATGAACATCATACCTGGAACCATCATACCTGCAAGAAGTAGTTTAAAAATAAGATCTTTTCCTTTAAATTCCTTCTTAGCAAAGACATATCCCGAGAAGGAACATATGATTGTTGTAAGAAGTGCAGCTAAAAATGCCACTATAAGACTGTTAAAGAAATATCTTGCAAAGTTACCTTTCTGAACAAACATCTTTCTAAACTCATGCCAGAAAGCGTTTCTTCCGATTCTTATTCTGTCTTTACTAAAGTCGTAATGATAACAGCCTTTTTTTAGATCAGCCGATTTAAGATCTGCAAAATCATCTGTCTCAAAATAGTTTATATAGATCTCATCCTGTTTCGGAAGTACTATTCTATAAAGGTTTCCGTTTCTTGTCTTTTTAAGTTTTACAGCTTTTTGTTTCTCATCTATCTTCCAATCGTTACCTGAATGAACGAAATAGACTGGTTTTTCTGTAACAGACTCATAATAAAACACCACTTTATCATCCGATATAGCTGGACATATACCTAATCCATCCACTTTTAAATACTGACCATCTTTTCTGAAAGTAAGCGTGTTTATCTCAGGTTTTTCTGTTGCAAAATAATAAAAATATTCACCTGGATCAAGGAACATAAAGTTATAATGTTTTCCTTCACTTTCTCTAAGTCTTTGAGCTTTCCATCCGGTCATATTACCAATTATATATACTGTATCTGCTTTTTTATCTGACTAGAATCTGATCCTTTCTCTTGTGCCTTTTACTTCAAGTTTTTCAAGCTTCTCATACCTGTGGAAAGAGTAATTGTATTTTCCGTTAGGAATATTAACAGAGTATTCATAAATGTCGTTTTTAACCTTCTTTAAAGGAATAGGTTTAAGACTTATATTAGTTGAGACCATTGCCACCGGTTTATTTGAATTTGTGGAGAATACGACCTCATCTTTGTCCTCATCGTAAAAAGGAACGAGTTCAGGTTCCTTGTTCAGATTTTCACCTGCAAGTACAGATTTGAAATTTGCAACATTGATCTTTTCAGGAATAAGACTGAAGGAGAATGCATTTCCCGTCGACTTAAAAGCAGTCGAGAACATCCATGCAAAAGGAAACAGTACTATGAAAAGACCTGCACACATCATAAAAAGAAGAAGGTATCTTCTAATCTTTTCCATTTTTTTACTGTTCATCTATCAGTCCTCACTCTTTAAAAGTTTTATATTTAAAAATGTAATAAATATAGTAATAAACAACAGAATATAGGATATAGCCGCGGCATAACCCAGTTTAAGATCTCTGAACTTCCTGAAAAGGAAATATCCAGCTACCTTGGTTGCACCCTGAGTCGTTCCTCCAAATACAGGAACATTTTCAGATATTGTTATATTTGGTCCACCAGCTGTCATAACATATATCTCTGTAAAAGCATTAAGCGATGCTATAATTCCTGTTATAACCATGAACATCAGGATAGGCTTCAATAAAGGTAATGTGATAGAGATGAATTTTCTTACAGGTCCTGCTCCATCAATATCAGCTGCTTCATAAATATCATTAGGTATATTCTGAATAGCAGCCAAAAATAACACCATACCAAAACCTGCTCCTTTAAGTGTAAGAGCAAATACAATAGCCGGCAATGCTGTCAGTGGATTTCCAAGGAAACCCGTCTTTGAAAACATATTATAGATAGAACCGAAAAGATCGGAAATACCAGGTATTCCCCATGCTTATATCTTCCCGAGTACCTGAAGCAAATATCCATAAGGAGCACTGTAAATGAGTGTCCATATTATACTTACTACAAGTATATCCAGCACATTAGGCAGGAAATAGGCCGATCTGAAAAAGGTCTTGGCGGGTAATTTATTGTTAAGTATAAGCGCAAGCGCTAGTGCGAAACAGATACCAAAAGGTATGCTTATAAAAGAATAAAAGAAGGTTATTATAAGCGACCACCATAACTCTAGATCTCCCATCAAAGTCTTGTAATGCTTAAGTCCAACAAAATCCATGTTTGAAAATCCCTGTGCATAATCCACTATCTCATGAAAAGAAAGATAAAGAGAATATATTATTGGATATGCTAGAAACAAAATAAATATTGCTAAAAATGGGGATAGGAAAAGGTAGGACTCGAGGCTTGATTTAAACGATTTTTTTTTCATAATCAATACTCTTCCAATTTTATTTTTTTCTCAAAGAGAATTTTTTTACCATTATAATTATAATACCCATAAAAATCAACTTGCCTGTTTACAAGCTCTTTAGGAAAATCCACTCGCACTCTGCGTTCTCTTTCGTCTGTCTCTTTTATCTTCATAAGATTTCCATTAAGATAAAGCTCTATTGAAGCTGGATCAAAGCTATCGAAGTTAGCCTTAAAAAAGATATCGAGTATCGGAAACACAGGCACTCTTATATTGGTAATATTTATTCTCGGAGCCGGGTTTACGTTGATTGAATATAACTTTATTCTTTTGTTTAAGGAATCCGTAACTATTATTGTCTCATCATATTTCTTTATATCCGAAGGATATTTCAAACCATCATTTGATCTTGAAAAACCACCTTTTATCTCAACCAGTTTATGTTTTTCATCAAACACCTTTATCTGACTATTTCCCCAGTCAAGCGCCGTCAAATAACCATCAGGATGAGGTATAATACCTTCTACTTTGTAAAAACTGTTTTTTTCATCAGGTGCTATGCTTTCAATAAAAACACCTTTTATTGAATACACATTTATTTTATTTGAATCCCAATCTGAAATATAGACTTTATTATCGCTTCCTGCACAAGCAGTAGGATTATATTTTTTATCATTCTCATCAATACAGTCTATCTCCTCTTCAAGATTAAAAAAGGAGTCATACACTTTCACTTTCTGTTTTCCATAATCGGCAATGTAAAACCTTCCCTGATCTCCTCTGTAAATATCAGAAGGATAATAAAGATCCTGAGCACTTATTCCTTTAAACATACCGTTAACATCGAATTTTTTCACATCATTGTTATGAGAATCAAGAACATATATATTATTTAGTCCATCTGACTCAATATCAACCGGAAGTTTAAAACTATCCGGACCACCAAATTTCATCTCAAGTGATCCATCTAAAGAAAATCTGTAAATATATTTTGTCTTCATATCCAAAGCAAAAATATTATCCATAGTACGGGTTGTTGCGATCGGATATTTAAAACCATCGTATTTTATGATGGTCTTGAGATTAAGAAAATCAGAAAATACTATAATAGAGTTTAGTATCAATAAAACTATTGTGAAAACTATTGTTCTATTTTTCACCTTTTAACCTTTTTGACATAAACTCCAGGAATAATATTCATATCAAGCTTCTTTGAATATTCCAGCGCTTCTTCTCTCGTTGAAAACATACCTATCTGAACTTTATAATATGGAGGTTCGTTAACTATTACATACTCTATTCCTGTAAATCTAAGTTTGTTTTTTAGTTCAGTTGCTGATTTTATACTATCCGCTGCAGCTACCTGTATAGTCCATCCTTCTTTTTTTTGAGCATCTATCTGATCCTCGGCTGTAAACTCAGGGACAAATTCTTCCTGAGTAGATTCTTTTTCGTTTAATTCCTTCTTTGCTTTTATCTCATCTATCTCTGAAAGAATAGTAGGATCATAGTCAATATTTGGATCAAACTTCTCGATTATTGCAGGAAATCCTTTTTCTATAAATTCATCTTTTTTCAAAAGAGCTTTGTCCATATTGTTTATTCTTCCAATATTAAGATAATAGGAGCCACCACTTTTATATATTCCTTTTATCTTATCCATACCAGTTTTATCAAGAAAATCTGCAACAAGCATTGGATCATTAAAAGGACCTATTTTTACCGTATATATATTTTCTTTTTTCTCAATCACGTTCTGAGTCTTTTTAATATTCTTTTCTTCCATTATCTTTTCTTTTATTATTGGTTCTCTTTTGCTTGAAAGCATCTCATATTTATAAAATACAAAGAAAAACACAAGCAAAAGAACTACTGTTATAACTACAGTGGTCTTTTTCTTTTCAGCTTCTTTTTCTATCTGTTCCCATTCAAAGTTAGTCATGTTGGTTCTCCTTATTTAAAATCAGGAATTTGGGATGAAACTGGATTTTGGATTTTGGGAAGATCAAAACCAACCCAAACACCAAATCCCAAACACCAAATCCCACGATTTTAGTTTTTCGTTTTACACATTACTAAAAATTGTTGTTTGACACTGCGGGCATTTACCGTTTTCATCAAGTCTTTTTATACTAAAGTGATTCCTTCTAATTACGATGCTATCACATACCGGGCAAAGAGTGTTACTTTCCCACGGTACGTTTCCTGCATATACATATTTTAAATACTGCATGGCTATTTTTACAAATTTTTCCATCTTTTCCAGTCCGGTTGCCGGTCTTTTCATCTTATAGTTGGGAAAATATCTCGATATATGTAAAGGTATAGAATCATTAATACCTGCAACAAACTCTACCATCTCTAAAAATTCTTTCTCATCATCATTTTCATCAGTAATAAGCAGATTGGTTATTTCAAGATGTTTTCCTGAATCGTTTATAAGCTTTATATTTTCTTTAACTGTCTCGAGATATCCTTTACATATCTTTTTATAAAATTCTTCGCTAAAACCTTTAAGGTCAATGTTAAAAGCATCAACATACGGAAGTAATCTTTCAAGAGGTTCTTTATTTACAGTTCCATTTGATACAAGGACTACCTTCATATCATTTTCTTTTAGTCTTTTTGCCATATCGTATACAAACTCATACCAAATAAACGGTTCGTTATACGTAAAAGCTACACCAATATTTCTTTCAATCTTTAACGCCTGCTCAACAACGCTTTCTATAAGAACAGGTTCGGAAGGAACAAATGATTGTGATATAGAACTGTTTTGACAAAAATCACACTTAAGATTACAACCCCAAGTGCCAAGTGACATTATCAAACTTCCAGGATAAAAGTGATATAAAGGCTTTTTTTCTATCGGATCTATATTAGAAGCAGATACTATTCCATAATTTCTGGAAAAAAGCCTGTCCTGGCTTCGCTTGTAAGCCAGGCAGGCTCCTATATCATCTTCTTTTTTAAATCTACATTCTCTTGGACACAGTCTGCAGATGATGTTTCCGTTTTCTTCTACAGAGTAGAAAAAAGCTTCTTTCATCACATATCCTTCATCTCTATTGCTTTCTTAGGACATTTTTCAGCACAAACGCCACATCCAATACATTTTTCATATATTACTTTATGGTTCTGTTTAAGCTCGCCTTCGATAGCATCAACAGGACACATTTTTTTACAAATAGTACAACCTATACAAAGATCTTCATCAATATAGGCTTTATTTTTCTTGATAACCTTTGAATCTATTACCTTTACAGGACATTTTTCAACACAAAGGTTACATTCTCTACAAAGAGAATAATCAATGTAAGCTATGTTATTAGATACTTTTATAGCATCAAAAGGACATACTTTTTCACATATTCTACAACCGATACAACCTCTTTCACAGACTTTTTTGACGACCGCGCCTTTATCCTGTGAATTACAACTTACAAATACTTTCGAGTTCATCGGTATTATATCAAGAACATCTCTAGGGCATTCTTCAACACATTTTCCGCATGCTGTACATTTATCTTTGTCTATTTCAGGAAGTCCTGTATCTTTATTAATATGAATTGCGTCAAAAGGACAAACGCTTGCGCATGTACCATAACCAAGACAACCATATTCGCATGATTTATCTCCATTTGATACTAAAACAGCAGCTTTACAATCTATCGCTCCGTTATATTCATATTTATACTTAGTATCCATGCAGGTGCCTTTACATTTAAGAAAAGCAACTTTCTTTTCACCAACTGTTGCTTTTACCCCCATAATCTCAGCGATCTTATGGACTGTATCTTCGCCACCCGGTATACATGCGTTTACTTCTGCTGTTCCATTAACAACTGCTTCTGCAAATCCCGAACAACCTGGATATCCACATGCTCCACAGTTTGCCTGAGGTAAGACCTCGTTGATTCTTTCGACTCTTTCATCAACTTCAACATGAAATACTTTTGCAGCAAATCCAAGTATCAGTCCAAAAAATAGTCCTAATATTCCTAATCCAAATAATGGTATGACTGTCATATGCTCTCCTTACAAAATTCCTATAAATCCCATAAACGCAAGTGAAAGAAGTCCAGCTGTGATAAATACTATTCCAGCTCCTCTAAAACTTACTGGTATATCAGCCAGTTCAAGTTTTTCTCTCATCCCTGCCATAAGTACAAGTGCGAGTGTGAATCCAACAGCAACTGCAACTGAGTTTATTATAGTCTCAACAAGATTATAACCCTGGTCTATGTTAAGTATTGATACACCAAGAACTGCACAGTTAGTTGTTATAAGTGGAAGAAATATTCCTAGTGCCTGATAAAGAGCAGGTAGGAACTTTTTCATAAATAGCTCAACAAACTGTACAAGTGATGCTATTACTAAAATAAACATTATTGTCTGTAAATATTCGATATTGAATCTTACTAGAATATATTTATTACAAAGCCATGTAACAATACCTGCAAGAGTCATACAGAACATAACAGCAAAACCCATTCCTACAGAAGTCTCTATCTTTTTAGATACACCAACAAACGGACAAAGTCCGAGAAATCTCATAAGAACGAAGTTATTTACAAAAACTGCAGCGATTATTATAGTAAAAATATTAGCTAAATGCATAATCTATCTCCTTTCCTCGAAATACTTTTTAGCACCCACGAGAAGTCCAATAGTGAAAAAAGCTCCCGGTGGAAGGATCATAATAAGAGCAGGTTCAAAACCTGAACCAAAAAGGTATATATTTAAAATAGTTCCGTTTCCTGTTATTTCTCTTATCGATCCGATAAGTGAAAGTGCAAGAGTAAAACCTGCACCCATCGAGATAGCATCAATAAATGAAGGAAACAATCCGTTTTTTGAAGCAAACGCTTCTGCTCTTCCAAGTATGACACAGTTAACAACAATAAGTGGAATAAATATTCCAAGTTTTTCGTAAAGGACCTGGAAATAGGCATTCATAAGCATATCAACAAGAGTAACGAACGATGCTATCACCACAATAAATATTGGGATTCTTATCTTTTTAGGAATCACAGATTTAAGAAGTGATATGACCAGATTTGATCCAATAAGAACAAATGTGGTTGCAAGTCCAATTCCAAGACCGTTTTCAAGACTTGAGGTTACACCTAGAGTAGGACAAAGACCCAGCATTAGAACGAAGACAGGGTTTTCCTTAAAAAGTCCGTTTTTAAAAGCTTCTATTATATTCATGTTCTATCTCCCTCCTTCTTTAATAAGGGTCATAAACGAAGTCAGCTTTTCTCTTACACCCTTTGTAAGAGCTTCAGAGGAAATAGTAGCAGCTGTGATCGCATCTATTTTTCCTTTTTTAGGGTCTTTCTTTCTCAGATACAGAGAATTAATATCTTTACCTTTAAACTGATCCTGGAACCAATCTTCCTGTACTTTGGCTCCCAGACCAGGAGTTTCCTGCTGAGAGACAACCTTAAGTCCGATTATCTTTCCATGACCGTCTAGTCCAATAAGAGTCTCGATGTTTGAACTATAACCTGATGGAGCTGCTTTTATTACATAACCAAGAAACTGATTTCCAGCCATTGCTTTATCATAATGAAATACAGGAAATTCAACCTGTCCATCAAATTCAAGACTTTGATTCTGATTAAACAGTATTGATCCAGTCTTGATGATTTCTTTTCTATATGTCTGATCTACTTTTTCAAGTAAAAGAGTGTCGGCTTTATCTTCCGCATCAACAAAGTATATAGCTGAACCTTTATATAAGGCTTTATATAGTGGAAGATTTTCTTCTGTAATAAGAAGATTTGTTCCAAATACACCAACAACTACAGTCTGTGGAAGAAATTTTATCTGTGATGAGAAAGCTTCCATCAATGCTTTATAAAAAGGCATTAATTTTTCATTGACCTTTGTAGTATCAAGAAGCTGTTCATCGTTGATCTTTTTAACTACTTCTTCCACTTCTTTTTTTGCTATTTTAAAATATCCCAGATCGACTTCAGGTTTTAGTATAGCTGTATTTTTAAATTCAAATAGAAGAATATCCTCACCAGTCTCAGGATTTACGGCTTTATATTCTCCATCTGAGAATATTGTAAGATCAAGAGTATCGCCAATAAAAAGATTTCTCTTTGCGATCATCTCTCTCTGTTCTCTGTTTTTCTGAATCTCACCTGCTGTGAGCTGATTTACATAAGAAAGAGAAGCTGCAGCAACTATACAAAATATCATTAGAATGACACCGAGTTTAACTATATTCATGCTTTGACCTCCCCGAATCTTCTAGGTTTTGTATATCTATCAATAAGAGGGGTAGCAGCATTCATTAGAAGTATTGAATAACAGACACCTTCAGGATATCCACCAAATATTCTAATTACAAAGACTATTATTCCTGCACCAATACCGAAGATAATCCTTCCTTTTTTCGTTATCGGGCTTGTGACCATATCAGTTGCCATAAAGAAGGCTCCGAGAATAAGACCACCAGCTGTTACATGGAAAAGTACGTTTCCCTGCATAAAAGCCGGTCCGCCAAAAAGCCAGGCAAGAAGTCCAACCGTTCCTATGTATGTTACTGGAATATGCCATGTTATATGTTTTTTATAAAACCAAAGGTAAAATGCGCCCAGAAGTAAAAACAATACAGAAGTCTCTCCAAGAGAACCTGGAACATTACCTAAAAAAAGGTCTGAAAGAGAAAAATTATTATATACTTCTTTAAGACTGTCAATTGGAGCACCTTTCTTAACAGCCATCAAAGTCTCTTTAAAAACAGAAAGAGCAGATGCTTTAGTCGTAGCATCTGAAAGCGACATCCATTTATCTTCAAGAAACTTCTCAGGACCAGACCAACTTGTCATATAAACCGGCCATGAAGCTAGAAGAAACGCTCTTCCTACAAGTGCGGGGTTAAATAGATTATATCCAAGACCACCAAACACCATCTTTCCTATTACAATAGCAAATATCGCTCCAACCGCAGCCAGATACCACGGAATTGTTGGAGGAAGACAGAAAGCAAGCAGGATCCCTGTTACTACTGCCGAATAATCACTTATCGTAATAGGTCTCTTCATCAACCTCTGACACACATATTCTGATGCAACAGAAAAAACAATACATGTTACTATGACCACAAGGGCCTTTATTCCAAAGAAATATACGCTTGCCAAAATCGCAGGAATAAGCGCTACCACAACATCCATCATAACAGAAGTCACAGTCTCACTCGTCCTTGCATGTGGAGCAGGCGTAACTAACAGTTTTTTATTTTCCATGCTTAGCCTCCACTACTTCTTTCTTCGCCTGATATTGATCTCATTCTTAGCCAGTTTAATATACTGAACAAGATTGATCTTAGCAGGACATACATAAGAGCAGGAACCGCATTCAACACAGTCCATGACTCCATTTTCCTCTGCTCTATCCCATAAATATTTCTTGCCATATTTAGCCAGTTCGGATGGGACTAAAAACTGAGGACATGCATCAACACACTTTGCACATCTTATACAAGGAGATTCCTCGTAAGTGTTTACTGTATCTTCTGGAAATACTAGAAGACCTGAGGTTCCTTTAACTACAGGAACTGAAAGATCATACTGTGCAAATCCCATCATAGGACCACCACAAATTATCTTTCCAGGTGTCTCAACAAATGATCCACAATAATTTATTATTTCCTCAAACGATACGCCTAATCTAACAAGAAGATTCTGAGGCTGTCTGATTCCATAACCGGACACAGTCATAACTCTTTCTATTAGAGGTTTTCCTTTATAAACAGCCTCATAAGCTGCAAGCACTGTTCCAACATTCTGAACTACAACGCCTACATCCATAGGAAGTCCACCTGAAGGTACTTCTTTATTAATGAGTGCTTTTATAAGACTTTTCTCAGCACCTTGAGGATATTTAGTCTGAAGCATATATACATCAATATCCGGTTCATTCTCAAGCATTTTTCTATATGTATTATAAGCACCTATCTTATTGTTCTCGATACCAATAAGACATTTGTTGATGCCAAGTATCTTCATAAATATCTTCATACCTTTTATGGTATCCATTGTTCTTTCGATCATTACCCTGTAATCACAGGTAAGATAAGGCTCGCATTCTGCAGAGTTTATAATAAGATATTCGATATTTTTATCAGCTGGAGGTGAAAGTTTTACATTGGTAGGGAAAGCAGCACCACCAAGTCCTACAATACCAGCTTCTTCAATGATCTTTTTAAGATCTTCAGATGTTAGATCATCAAAGCTTTCATATCTTTTCATATCTACCCATTCATCCTTGCCATCACCTTCGATGACTACAGCTTTGGACATTGCTCCAGTAGCGGTCAAAGCATCTTTGATCTCAACTACTTTTCCTGAAATACTTGCATGAACATTTGCAGATATAAACCCTGATGATTCGCCTATAAGTTGACCTGTCTTTACAAAGTCTCCCACCTGAACTACACAAGTTGCCGGAGCACCAATGTGTTGCGAAAGAGGGATGACTACTTTTTTAGGAACAGGCATCTGATTAACAGGCAGCTCCTGAGTGAGCTCTTTTGAATCAGAAGGGTGAATTCCCTGTGGAAATGTCTTAAGTTCCATATTTTCCCCTTTAATTATTAGCTTTATATTTCCCGTTCAGTATAAAAAAACCCTATATTGTTGTCAAACATTCAAGGTAAGTGGTATAATCATCGGCATGATAATAAAATGGTACGGACATTCATGCTTTGTAATCGAACATGAAGGATTTCAGATAACCACCGATCCCTTTGATAACTGTGTTGGTTATAGACTTCCTAATATAATCCCTGATATCATAACGATCTCTCATTATCATGGAGATCATGCGGATCCTGATTATATCAAAACGGCTCCTGTAATAGACAATGAAGTTCCTTGGTTTAAAAATTCAAAGGTCAAGATTGAAGGAATAGAATCTTTTCATGATGAGAATATGGGAAGTGAAAGAGGAGAAAATACTATCTTCTCAATAACTTTGAACAACGGAATCAACATAATACATCTTGGAGATCTTGGATGTGAACCACCAGAAAAACTCTATAAGATAAGAAACCATATACTACTTGCTCCTTTTGGTGGAATTTATACAATAGATGGTAATAAAGCTGTAAAGATAGCAAGAGAACTTGGAAGTAAAGTCCTTATACCAATGCATTATAAGACTGAAAAAGTGGATTTTCATCTTATGAGTCTTGAAGATTATGATTTTAAGATTCACAATGAGGATGCACTTGAGGTTGATACTTTAAAAGAGTTACCTGAATCGCTAAAAATAATTAGCTTGAAATATGAGTAAAGCAGGATTTAGGATTTAGGGAATTTTGGATTTTTCTAATAAAAGCTCTATCTAATAATATAAAAAACACTAATCGGTGTTAACTCCCATTCATTAATAACCACTTCATTCAGATTATAGTCCTTGTCTATGTCTGTCATTCCTTTGAAGAAAGGAATCCAGTTTTTAGATTTCATGCATTTACCCGTTTCGCTTTACGCTTCACGCTTTACAAAAAAGTTTCCAGTTATTACTGTTATACTGTCTTTATACAATGGCGAGGGCGAGAGTAGTTCGGCTTTTGTAACCCTTCTCTCTTATTTTATGATCCTGTTCATAAGCTGTTCCAATGGACCGATTGTTCTTCTCTGTTTCCACCAGTTTGCAAACCACACACATACACAGGAAAATAACAACGCATATATGAGTGAAAACTCAATTGAATATTCTCCTAATCTTTTTGAGCTCAATATCTCAACAAGTCCCATTCCAATAATAACATGAGCAACATAAAAGGTTAATGCAAGCTGGCCGGTATTTGTTAATAGTTTCACTACATGCTGATCTCTGTTTTTTTCACAGTATAATATACAAAATGATATTACAGCTATTGCAAAACAGCTTCCAGATATCATGTACAGAGGAAACGGAGGCATTGGACTTGTTGAAAAGAACATCTCTATTTCTGTATTGTTCATCTGCTTTAAGATCAGCTGCACAACAGTTCGTATGATCTCAATAAAAATAAATAATGCTGCTGAAATTCTCAACATTTTTCTCACAAATCTACTATCATATAAATCCTGACGACCAAACCAAAATCCAAGTATCATAAATGCTGTCCACGGGATCACTGGATGAAAGCCGTTAAAAAATAGATTTCTAAAAAATCCGTTCATTGTCCACATATCTGTATATTCAAAAATTTCAAAATTCCAGCCGGTTTCATAATTAAGATACATCATAAGACAAGGAAACAGAATTATGAGACCAAAATAACTGACCCATAAAAAGATATCTTTTTTTTCAAG
>PKTG01000062.1 GCA_002869225.1 Candidatus Muiribacterium halophilum
AATCCAAAACCTTCCTTTTTAAACTCATCAACTATCTTTTGATAGAAGTTGATACTTTCTTCAGAAGTTAGTTTGTTCGGAAAATACTTCATGACATCTGAATCTTTATTCATATTAATAAAAAGTTCCAGATCGCTTTTTTCCCAGTCTCTGAATATCAATCGATCGCTTTCAAAATATTTCATGTTTAAAATTTACCATATTTATACTAAAATAGGTATTATTAATAATTTCAAAGTATGGATCGTGCTTTTTGGACTCTCATCTGTTTTGTTTCTTACACTTGGTCTGGTTCTGGCTGTATTTGATCAGGATTATTTCAATTCTGCTAGATTTTTAATTGCTTCTGGTTTGAATTTCTATTCTTTTTTTAAAATAAAAAAATTAAGACCGGATTTGGAGCCGTATATAAAAAGCATCTATTTTGGTTTTATATTAACAGGACTTGGTATTAACTTTGGAAGTGAAAGAATTTTACCAGACATTGTCTACTATATTGGAATATTCATGTTTGTTGTAGGAATAATCAATTATAATCTAAAGATCAGAAAGCAAAATAAAGATCAGTAAAGCATTCTGGATAATTTCACTCTGTATTCGTTTGTTAACGGATCTTTGTTTCCAAGTACTGTAAACATATGGACCATCATCTCTTTCTGATGACTTTCCTTTTTGTTCTTTGCATCTTCAAGAGAGGATAGAAGAGTTTCAAATGCTGTTTCAAATTTACCTTCTAAAAACAGTTTTGATGCTTTTGAAGTCTCGTATTTGTTTTTTGAGTCTAGTAATATCTCGTTTTGTGAAAATAGAAATTCTTTTTTGTTTACTATTTCAGTTTCAAAGCTTTTGATTTTTTTTAGTGTTTTTTTAACATTTTCTGTTTTTTCAAGTTTTAAGTATATTTCTGAGATTATTAAAAGTGCTTTATCATTTATGTTTTTATTTTTTAGTAGTTCTCTCAATCTATTTTCTTGTTCTTCAGAAGTTAGACTGGATATTTCGGATTTCAATTCATCTAGTTTTTTATCAGCATTTGATCTGACATGTTTATCAAGAAGTTTTCTTATCGCAGGTTCTGGTTTAGCTCCAATAAACTTATCAACTTCCTGCATGTTTTTGTAAAATCTTACATCAGGAATACTTGAAATCTTATAAAATTTTGCTATATCAGGATTTTCTTCGGTGTTTACTTTGGCAAGTATAAAATCATATTCATGGGTCAGTTTTTCAAGAACAGGTCCTAGCATCTTACATGGTCCACACCATGGAGCCCAAAAATCAAGTACTATCAATTTATCTTCTGTTTGTAACACCTCGTTGAAGTTCTGACTGTTAAGATTAATGATCTTTTCCATATTTACCTCCAGTATCTTTATATCATTTTGCTATTAAAACTATATGAGTTATTTCCGGTGGAACCATAAATCTAAATGATGGGCCCCAAGTTCCTACACCATTTGAAACGTAAAGTAGAGATTTGTCGCTAAGATTATATAATCCATGATCGAATCTTTTTGTTTTTCTGGTGATATGATTGAAAGGATATATCAAACTTTTATTGGTATGCCCTGAAAGTTGAATATCAAATAAATCTATATTTTCTTCAATGATCTTTGGTCTGTGTTTTATTAGAATTTTAAAAGTGTCTTTAATTTTCTTATCGTTTAAAAGGTCGTGTTCAACAGCTTTATGAGTGTCATAATTTTTTACAGTATTATCATTAAATCCCAAAATACTTATATCATTATCTATTAAAGCTAGTTTATCGTGGAGGATCTCAAAACCTGCTTTTTCTGTATATTTAATAGCTTTTTCAAGATCATCATCTATTTTATGTTTTCCGGTTGTCGCGTATTTTCCGAAAGTTGGTTTTATATCAGCCAGTTCATCAATAAGATCGGTAAATTTATCAAGATCGCCATCAACAAGATCGCCATCAACAAGATCACCACTTGAAATAAGAATATCAGGAGATATATTTTTAATATATCTTATCATTGTCAAAATACGACTTTCACATGTGACATGACTAAGATGAAGATCGCTAAAATGAACTATTGAATAGTTTCTGCTGATCTTATCCGATTGCAGTTCAAGTTTTTTGACTCTAATATGACTGGCCTCGAAAAGTCCATAAATAGAAAGGAACAATGCGAGTCCAAATGAAGTTGGGAACATTCTTGAAAAGCTAAGATTTGAACCTGTTATTTTTAATAATATGAAGAAAATAAAAAGGAAAATATTTGAGAAAAAATAAAGTCTAAGAAACCCATTCCAATTGTATTTTATTAGCTCTGAATATCTTTTTGTCAGAAAATGAGATTTCTTATCCAACTTTTTATAAAATACCGGAAATTTTAAAAGAATTATTTGAACAAGAGCTATAGGAAAACAGAATCTAGGTTGAAAATTTAGACTATATGAGATGGTTAAAAAAAAGAAAAGATTAATAGCAATGTTTATTGAGTGATGTCTGAAAATAAAAAGGATTTTATTTAGCTGTTTCCTGATTTTTAACTTCATAAATATATGGTAATATATAATACAAACTTAGTCGAATAATTTGGAGAAAAATTGATGAGATTCTATACATCTATTGCAGATAATTATGAGTATATTTTTCCCTACAAGCAGTTTAAGGTTGATTTTATTGATTCTTTTTTAAAAAAAGGAAGTAATATACTTGATATAGGATGTGATATAGGTGATCTTTCTAACGGGCTTGAGGAGGATAATAAGATAGAAAATCTAATAGAACTGTATCCGATTACAAAATATCAGATCGGACAAATACTCCATGAAACAGGTTATAAAGATATCGAGTTTTTCTCTGATTTCAAGGGAAACGATTTTAAAAAAGATGCTTTACCACTCGTTTTTAAAGCGGTCAAAGAATAAGGAGTCATATTATGAACAATACTTTACAGGTCATATTGTATTCTATTGGAGCAGGTCTTCCAATTATAATCGGTGGTCTGCTATCAAAGTTCTTCGAAAAGATAAGATTTAAATTAAAAGATGAGTTTAATCATTGGGTTGTTGCTTTTGGTGGTGGAGCTCTTTTGTCTGCTATTGCTTTTGCACTTGTACCTAGAGCTATAGAAACAATGGGAATCTTAGATATGAGTGTTTTCTTTCTAGCAGGTACATTTTCCTTTATGTATATTGACATTATTATTGCCAAAAAAGGTGGGACTTATGCACAGTTTATATCAATGATGTCTGACTTTATACCTGAGGCTATGATTCTTGGTGCATCTTTTGCTAAAGATAATAAATTCGGTTTGTTACTGGCTCTTTTTATTGGTCTTCAGAATCTACCGGAAGGGTTTAATGCTTTTAAGGAACTAAAGAAACAGTTCAAAGAATCAACAACTCTGATTCTTATGACTATGATGTCTTTTATTGGTGTTTTTGCAGCTCTTTTTGGTGAATTTTTTCTTACAGGAAAAGAAGGAGCTCTTGGTTATATAATGTTATACGCAGCAGGTGGAATCCTTTACCTTATCTTTCAGGATATTGCACCCTTATCAAAGAAAAAGAACGACTGGATACCTGCAACCGGTGCTTCAATAGGTTTTGTTATTGGAATGATAGGGGAGAAGTTGTTGAGTTAGTAGATTAAATTTTAAGAATAAAAAAAAGACCTTCCCGTTTAGAGAAGGTCTTTTTTATTTTATATCTTAATAATCTGAAAGTCTTTTTAAAGCTTCTTCAGGAGTTATTACTTTATATCCATTTTCATTTATCCATTTTGCAATGTTCATAAAGGTAATTCTTGACTGATTATGAATATCATGCATAAGAAGAACTCCTTTACCTCTGGAACTTATCATGTCTTTAACCTTTCTTGTAAGTTCGGAAGGATCCTTGATAGACCAGTCCATAGTGTCTATTGTCCAGCCAAGAGGCATAAGACCAAGATTGTTTTCAAGAGCTTTCAACTGATCTCTTTTTATAACTCCGTATGGAGGTCTGAAAAATGTAGATGATACATTTGTTAATCTGAATATTTTGTCTTTAGTCTTGTTAATATCAGCAGTCATCTCGCCAACGCTATAATACTGAAGTGATTTACCGCTTGGAGTCGCATGATAGTATCCATGAACTCCAGCTTCACCAAGTTTAGCTTCTCTTTTGATAAGAGATTCTGTAGAAGAACCTATCTTACTACCAAGTGCAAAGAAAATAGCACTTAGATTATTATCTTCAAGTGTATCAAGTACAAGTGAAGTGTTTCCATCCTTGTTAGTGGGACCATCATCGAAGGTTACAAGTATTTCACCATGTTTAAGGAAAGTATCTCTTTGAACCATATAAGGGGTGTTTTTATTTGTCCCCACCATCACGATGTAATACGGCTTTTTTTTAGGAGTCTCTCCTTCAACATAAGATTTAAGATAACCTTTGTGAAGATAACCGATCTCACCGTTTTTAGCTCTTACTTTAAACCAGTTTTCGTTAGCCTGGGATAATTTGACAACGACTTCACCTTCAGAAAGTACGCTTATTACATCACAGTCGGTATTTGGCTCAGACCTAAGATTAAGACTGCTAGCTGTAACAACATATTCTTCCTGATCTCTAACAAGATTTCTTGTTGGAGTATAGGAAACATGTTTTTCATTAGCTTTATAATAATCTTTTAGTTTATCTATATACTGTTTAAATTCCTGAACTTCTGAGTAGTTGCTTCTTGTCTGTGAAAGAAGTTCAAGGTTAAGTTCAATTAGATCTTCAAAATATTTCGGGTTTCTTGCACTGCTTCTTGTTTCTGCCTGAAAATAATTTTTTAATGAATCAAATGTATTAACAGGATCCTTCTCTATTATCTTTGTTAACTCTTTTTTATCCTGTTCAATATTGTTTTTTAGTGCATGACCTTCAACGTATAGAGTGAGGTATTCCTCGGATTGCTGATCAAAGATACTGTATGCTTCGTTTGATATATTTTCGAGTTTTGAGTATTTATTGCCAAGAACTTTAAGTGAGTTGTCAAAATCATTTTGTGCTGAAACAGTAAATACAAATATTAAGACTGTTAGGATCAATAATGTTTTTTTTACCATAATCGACGCCCCTTTGTTTATTTTTTATAATTATAGCATATTTATTAGTAAAAATTAATAAAAAAACATAAAATCGTGGGATTAGGGGGTTGGAATTAGGGGTTAGGGTTGGAGTGATTTTCCCAAAATCCAAAATCCAGCATTATCCCAAAATTCTGCTTTTTTTTATAATTATTTCCTTGACTATTATCTATATTCATAGTAGATATAACTCATAAATAAAAAAATGATTTAAGCTTCGGGAGGGTAAATGAAAAAGACAACGATCTTTATGATAGTTGCGTTTGCTGTAATGGTTTTTTTAATGACAGGATGATAGGTAGGAAATGTGATTAAAAAAAAGAAACTGATTTTTAGATTGATTATTTTATTCTGTATTGTTGTTGTCATTTACAGATTAAATGGTGTCAGACTGCATATCAAAGGTGATTTAAATTTCTCAGGTTCAAGATCGACTTCAGTAGAAGAAAACAAAAAAGTTTTTTTATATGTATACTTAAAATATCTTGGAGAAAACCTATCTTATGATGAACTAAACAAACTTATTCCTGAAGGAGAGAGTTTTAAATCAATTGAAGATCTTGCAAATTTAATTGATAAATATTCATGTTTTAAGATTCCTAAAAATCTGGAGTATATTAAAAAATGTATTGATCACAAGGTTCCTGTGATTATTTTTTCGAAAAAAGATCCACTTTTTATCATTGGTTACAACTCTATATCGGGGAAGTTTATTGTTATTGATTCCAGAAAATTTATTGAAGATTCTTATTTGCTTTCAATGGATATCAATAAAATATCTAGAATAGATAAGGCGATTCTTTCAGATTTTTTAAAAGAATCAGAGGCGTTGATTATACTGAAAAAATATTCAGATTTTTATGAAAATGAATTTGAAAGAGAAAGTATTCTAAAAATATAAGATCATCTATGTTTTCCCTTTTTTGAAAAAATCATATATAATTATAAAAAAAAATTGGAGTATTTATTGTTATGAAAAAAAATATATTTGTAATAATTATAGCTTTATTTGCTTATATGACTTGTTTTTCAGATGTCATAGACCAACGTATCAATTATCTTGAAGATTCTGCTTTGGTCAAACTACCAACGTACACTTTGGATAATCTTTGGAGAGCTTCAAAGACAACAGATGAAAAACTTTTTCTTACAAAAGAGATAGGAAGACAGTTAAAAGCAATATTCCCAAGTGGTTATGCGAAAAGATCAAGAGAAGTCGTAAGACAGCGTGGAAACGAACTCTCGTTTGAAGAGAAGGAATATTTAGAAAATATGTCTGATCTTCTTGATTGTTTTCCAAGTGATATGCCTGATCGTGGTATAAAAGAGTTCTTTTTAAAGAAGGCTCTGGCAATACTTGAGAAGATGGATAAGAAAAAGCTTGCAAGATTAAATCCGAGAATACTGAAATATTATCATAAGTTCATCTCGTTTTCTTTCAAAGACAAATTGAAAAAGGATTTCAGAAAAGATTTCCCGGCATTTATAAGAAAGGATAATTATCTTGTAGATGAATTTACTTTCACTGACCAGGTCAAAGGCAATTTTGGGAGAGAGCTTCCTGAGACAGAGTTTATTCCTTTATTTGCTTTGGAAGATAAAAATTATGGTGCACTGAAATATATTGTAGAATATCCTGAAAATGTAAAATATAACTCAATGATGTTATCCGATATCATGAATCAGCTTTCAAATTATAACACAACAGGAATGTTTAAACCTGTAAAATTAAAGACAAGTAAAGAAGAAAAAGTTATAAATTCAAATGAGGAACTTATAGAGTATCTTTATGATTCGGATGAGTTTGATATTGATCTTTTCGAAGCTAGAACTCTTTTATCACTTGGTGGTCTAGCTTTAAAGATGAATGAACAGGTTTATCCTATCGAGTTTCCTTTTTATATGAAGGGAATACCAAATAAAGATACGACTTATATTCCAATGCTGCATAGTGAACATCTACTTACAGTATATAAAAAAGGTGCTGATAAACCTATTGCTGTTGTTAAATGGTATTCTTTCCTTAGTCCTGACAAAAACTATAATCAGGGTACATATTATGCACCAGCACTTATAGGAAGATCTATATGGCCTGGTTATAAGGTAACTCATGTTTATACAAAAAAAGAGGATATGCTCAAATTTGTTCGTGTAGCAAAAAGACTTCAACAGCTTTTTAATTATATTCAGGATGCATATGAATTTCCTGATCAGGGTTATGCAGTACTTGCTGTCTGTAATGATGCTACTTCACTTATGGAAACAGCTCTTACCGGAGATGGAACAAAAGTACCTCTTCCAAATTTCAGGTATGTTAAATTTGATTCGCTTTATAAAAATATCCTTTCAGATCTTGATTGTGGTCTTAAACTCAATAAAGATGGATATCTTAACTGTTATTCTGATGTTTACCCTGATGTAAATCCAAAACCTTCAATAGCTGATTATGAAAGAATATATCTTTCTATTCCGTTTAGAGATATTAGAAGTGCTAAAGGTCTTAGATCAGAGGAGATAATAAAAGAGCTTATGATAAAATCTCCGGGTAATTCTAATTATTTGGATAAAGTATTTAGGTTCAGTGAAAAGTGAATATTTAAAAAGCGTGGGATTTGGGTTTTGGAATTAGGGGTTTGGGTTGATTTATGACTTTCCCAAAATCCAAAATCCAGGTTTATCCCAAAATCCATTTTTAATATTTTTTTATGATATAATTAAATCATGAGAAGATTCATTATTATAATTTTTGTTTTCTGTATTTTCAACAGCTCATTTGCTGATAAAGCACAGCTAGCTGAATTTCTTTCATGTATGGATGAGAAATATACTGAAAAAGATTTTCAAAGGACTGAGATACCCGAAGTCAATTATAGAGGCTATATTCCCGTTGGCTGGGATTATGATATAGAACCTCTTGCAGGAGTTCCTTCAGCTATGATTTTCAATAAGAAATCTAAAAGAGATGAGTTTCTTTCTATAGTAAATATAAAGATATACAATAAGATAAAATCTGAAAAAATATTCAATCATTACGTTGATGCAATAGTATCAAATATTCCTGATTGGAAAGAAAAAATAAACATGTATACACCTGAGTATAATATGATAATAGGTGGTTATACAGAGGATAGTAAGGAAGTATATAATATATTTGCAAGTATGGAAATTGCCAGAGAGATGTTCCTGTTTATTGGTGCATGTGATAAAGATAGGTTGAAGAACGGTTTTTATGAACTATTTGCAAAATCCTTCAAAGATGTATATCCGATAAATATATATACTCTTGATGGAAAGATCTCTCTTAAATACAAAGATGGGTATATCAGAGAGAAAAGCAGAGAAGAGGAGACAACATTATTATCTCTTGCGGTAATAAATCAATCTGAAAAGTTTACTTTAGAAGGGAACACTCTTGTAGATTCAGTGGTTGTTGGTGGATCAATAATGCCTCTCGGGTATAATCTTAAAGGTCTTGTAGATGGTAATGTTGACGAGATCAGAAAAGCTTTTAATGGGTTTAAGATGATAGAGGAAGGTGAAAGATCGATAGACGGAAGTAAATCGAATTATATTCTGTTTAAATATAAACTTCAGGATATGGAGATATTTTCAATGCAGGATTATGTTATTCATAACCAGAGTTATTATGTTATTGGATATACACAGGTAATAAACGATGTTAAAAAACTTAAGGAAAAGATGTCTAAACTATTATCTGAAATAAAGTTTTCAAAAGATTAATTCAAAAAACAGTTTTCCAAGATCATACATCTTCTGACCGACTCCGTATGAAAAATAACCACCTAATTGTGCTATCAAGGTATGTCCAATCCCAAATTGTGCTAAACCAGCTACCATGATGCCAAACTGATTTATTCCAAAGACACCAATACCAAACTGAGATATGTTTATGATTCCCATGCCGAATTGACCAATTGATATTATTCCAACAGCAGGAACAGGGACAAGATTGGGACGAAACTTAAAACTTAGATGAAAAATAGGAAGACCGAAGAGTTCCTTTTCTGATTTGTATTCTACTCCCCAACCATCAAAATAGGCTCTGGCTGGTTTTGGTGCGCCACAGTTTGGACATATAGGAGCGTTAATACTTACTTCTTTATTACATTCTCTGCAATTTTTCATCATAATATAATATCCTCTTTTTGATTCACCAGGTATTAAATAAAGATTATATCAATTTTTGATAAGAAGTGTAAAATTTTGATACTTAAATTGATTATTAAAAAACTAAAACCTTGTATTTAAGAGGATTTACAGTTAATATTTATCTTTGGAACGGTTTTTGCTTTTATCAAAGTAAATACAGCGTAGGAGGTCACATGAGAAGACCTGAAAGTACATACACTCTTTTAGAAAGAATTAAAAATATAGGTTTGTTTAAACGAATTTTCTTCTGGAAATCAGCTATTCTTTCAAATCTTGAAAAAGTTTACTCTGAAATTACTTTACTCGAATCTGAAAGTGAAATGCTTGACCAGATAAAAAAAGAGAAATCACATACAGATGAAAGATTAATAGAAACAAGAGAGTTGCTTTCTGAGCTTAAAGAAAAAAACTCAAATCTAACCGAAAAAAATGAATTATTAAGAAAAGATATATCTGAAAAAGATTCAAAGATATCATCCCTTTCTCAGATTGAAAAGGAAAGGGATTCTCATATAACAAGACTACAATCAGAAATGGACTCTTTAAAGAACGAGATAAGTAGATTAAATAAAGAAAACACAGAATATCAAAAGACTTTATCTGCAAATGAAGAGATGCAACAGGAAAGGAAAGAAAAGTTTGATAATGAACTTGGAAGACTTCTTAAGATGGAAGAACAACTTTCCCACAGAAGACAACAACTAGAAGAAGAACAGAAAGAATTAGTTAGAAAACATTTCGAAGAGATGAAGACAACCTGGCAAAAACACGAGACAAGAGTCGAACAGGAAATTAAAAATATTTGTAATAAATATGTGATAACTTATATAGACAAAGAAAAGGTTCCTTTTAAAGGAAAACCCGATAACACTATAATGGTTGCAGATGAATACATTATTTTTGATGCTAAAAGTCCAGCCAGAGATGATCTTGAATATTTCCCGAAATATATAAAGGCTCAGACAGAACAACTTAAGAAATATACTAAAAATCCTGAAGTGAAAAAGGATATTTTTCTGGTAGTACCCACAAATACAATAGAAAAACTGCCTGCTAATTATTATGATATGGGTGATTACAGTGTATATGTTATAACTCCCGATTCATTAGAACCTGTTATTCTTGCTTTAAAGAAAATAGAAGAGTATGAGTTTACTGACAAATTGAGTCCGGAGGAAAGAGATTCGGTTTGCAGGATATTAGGCTCATTTTTACATCTCAGCAAAAGAAGGATTCAAATAGATATGTTTATGGCAAATGAGACTGATGGAATACTTAAAGCAATGAAGGATATTCCTTTAGATATTAAGGAAAAAGCAGAAAATTATCAGAAAGCAAAGAAACTCAATCCACCTCAGGATAGAGCTTCTAAAAAAATAGATACAAGATTTATCGAAAATGCTCAAGAAGAAATGGGGAAGTTAATAGGAAACGATGTTTGATGATAGACTTGCGCAAAATATTTATGAAATAATCTCTAAAGCGGCATGCACTAGAAATACAATAACTTATATTGATCTCACTGAGAGGATAAATGATATCAATGAGTTTTCAGATATATCATCCGATGAGATAATAAATCAAATGCAATTTATCGATTCTATGACTATCGAAGAAAAGGGTGCTCCTATTTCAGCTGTTGTAGTCAATTCAACAACTAAGATACCAGGTAAAGGTTTTTTCTGTAATGAATCCGTAAAGAGTTTTATTTATCAAAACTACCCTGGTAAAGATATCTTTAATAAAAAGGTATATAGAGACATAAGAAGAAAAGTCTTTCAAATATTATGGTAAAAAAAACATCTTAAAAGTGTAAAAATCCGCAATATTTTATCTTTGATGAATAAAAATTATTTATTTAAGCTATTTTTGTTCATTGAATACAATTGGAATGGCATTTGCATAATATGATTCCATAACAGCTTACATAGTGTTGAGGAGGGAGTAATGAACGAGAGGGACATTGTGTTTATTGATCAGAACGGTAAAAAAAGAATAATATCCGTAGATATAGTTGAGAAGTATCTTGATTTTAAAAAGAATATGATCAAACAACGAGATAAAGGTTTTTTTAACAAAATAAAAAAACATGGTAGAACAAAATTGCGAATACTAAATTCGCTTTTAGAAAACAATAGTAAAGATCTTTTTAACAGAAATGTATTTCAATAAAATCAGGTTAAGAAAATGCTAAATATAAATAATGGGCACTTATTCCTGCAATTATGCCCCCAGCCGTGTGGGAAATGAGTGCCCTCGACGTAAGATTTCTAAAGTTCATGCTATCAAGCATAGCGGTATGAGTCGAAAGATAACCGCTCCAACACATTCCCATTGCAGTAAAGACAGCGATCTAATTTCCAGTTATAAGTTTTTTAGCTATAAAGATCTTCACAAGGGATAAAGCAGCACCAACTGCTCCAAGAGAAGTTATTGGAAATGCGATAAGTTCTGAATCGTTAAAACCAAAAAGAAGTTTAAATAAACCTTTGAATAAACCTGCTATATAAGGAAGTATTGGGACTCCTTCATATGCAAGTCCCTGATAGCCTATTTCCGGATTTTCAGGTCCAAATGTAATAAGCATTATAAAGGTAGATATTATAAGAACTCCGGGAATAATTGAAAGACCTATTTCAACACCGTCTTTTCCTCCATCGAGCAGAGAGTTTAGTACTCTTTCAAACAGATTACCTGATGATTTAAATGATATGTATTTCTTTTTTGGTATATCATATTCTATTTTAAGTTTTTGAAGTTTCTTTTTTGTTAGATGCTGCATTATTCTTGTTGAAAAACAAGCTCCTATTGTAGCTCCTGCAAATCCGATAAAAGCTCCCTTATAAAATCCCTGTCCTATCATAAAAGTAATTACTATAAGACCCATTCCAAAAGCTGTACCGAAATTTGTTAAGGATATTAGTTCATAAGGTTTGAAATAGGATTTGAATTTTTTATCTCTAGCAAGGTTTATGATCGCAGGATTGTCTGAGAAGAAGGTCATCAATCCTCCGAGTGAGGCTACTCCGGGAAGATTAAATAGAGGTCGCATCAAAGGGGAAAGAATGTATTCAAGAAGTCTGACTACACCAAATTCTATGAATAATTTCCCAAGTGCTCCTGAAAGAACGGTTATTCCCATTATATAAAATACTGTGTTCATTAAAAGATCATGTGCAGTGTTCATTATTGTGTTTATTAGATTAGTTGTTCCCATTCGGTATGCTAGAAATCCAAAAACAGATAGAAATACTACGATAAATAAAAATGACTCAAGTCTTCTGAGGAATAAGAATCTTTTTCTTTTCATAAAGAAACTCACTATAAATCAGTTATATATAGCTGGATTATAACTAAAAGACAATAGCTGTCAATAAAATCGTATGTTTTTGCATATCTGATTTAAAAAATTTATAATATAACAAAATGAAATTGGAGGTTGTATATGCCAGGTGGAGCAGGAATCAACAGTTCAAGATATGTATGTGATACTTGTGAAAAGATTTATAGACAATTTGAAGCAAAAAGGGAAGGATATAACTGTCCTGAATGTGGTGGAAATCTAATCAGAAAGATGGGTATATATACAAAGATAGGGAAAGCTAAAAGAAAGATGCCGGTAGTTGATACCGAACTTTGTATTGGATGTAGAAAGTGTATGCAGGTATGTCCGGCAGATGCTATATCAATGAAGGAAAAAGTAGCGTTTATAAATAAAGCCATGTGTAGAAAATGTGGATTATGTATCGAACATTGTCCGGTGCAGGCTTTAAGTTAAAGGAAAAAAACTGAATCACCCTTTTTTATTTGTCCGTTTCTGATGACAACAGCTTCAGCTCCTCCTCTCCAATCTTTTTCAAGTGCTTTGAAAAGACCTTTTTTTGTCTTTTCCATAAGAGTGCATGGTTTACATTCACCTGTTATTTCGAGAACAACATCTTCTCCGATCTTTAATAATTTCCCGATTGAATTTTTTAGATCTATTTCATTTATAAGGAGGTTTGATCTTCTAGCTTCCCAATTTAGGTCTGAACCTATTTCTGAGTTTGCATTTTCCCAATCTTTTTTTGAAAGTAATGTTATCTGAGCTGTCTTTGATTTGCCGTGGTAATCACCTATAATACCGTTTTCTTTAGAAACTTCTATATAATCAACTTTTTTTAAATCACCACCGGATTCTTTTTTATATAAAATATCTAAGA
>PKTG01000112.1 GCA_002869225.1 Candidatus Muiribacterium halophilum
TATATCCACACACCAGACATCGTTTCCTGAGTCTGCAAAACATGCTCCGGCTACAAGGCCGACATATCCGCTTCCAACTACTGCAACTTTCATATTTTTTCCCTTTCGTAATCACTGTTTTTTTCAATTCTAATAATACAGTCCTATAAACTAAAAAACAAGGGTAAAGGCTCGACCTCTCGACAAAAGCAGATGTCTCGATATTCGTAAAGCGTAAAATTGTGAATAGTGAGTAGTGAATATATAAAAAACAGGGATTAGGGATGAGGTGTGAGGGATTAGGGTTGGACTGATTATAATTAAAACTCCCAACTCCCAACTCAGCACTCTCAACTAAGATACGAATGATAAATCATTCGTATCTTAGGCATTCAACCGGATCCATATTCGCTGCTCTATATGCAGGGAAGATACCCGATATTATTCCAGTAAGTGCTGATACAGCAAACGCCATTATCACTGACCACCATGTTATAACGGTCTGCCAATCAGCTTTCGCCGAGACCACATAGGAAATAACAATTCCAAGGAATATCCCCAAAAGCCCACCTATAAGGCTTAGAAGAAATGATTCTGTTATAAACTGAAGCATAATATCTCTTCTTGTTGCACCAATTGCTCTTCTAATACCGATTTCTCTGATTCTTTCAGATACACTTGCAAGCATTATGTTCATAATACCTATACCACCTACAATAAGTGATATTGCTGCAATACCCGTCATTACAATATTAAATATCCTCTGTGTCTCTTTCTTCTGAGCAAGTTTCTCTATAGGGATTATTATTTCAAAATCCTCTGTATTTCCATGTCTTCTCTTTAAGGCTTTATTTATGAGTTCTTTTATAGCAGGAATAGTTTCCATACTCTCTGCCTGAATTATCATCTCACTTACCTGATGATAATCCGGGTCATTATCCGACGTTGGGGTAGGACTATTTACCTTGAAATATTCATAAATATTATTGATAAGCGATCGCGGTATATAAATATCATTGTTCATATCCCTTGTTTGTATGTCTATTCCACTTCCTGTAGCGGTGTTTGTCTTAAGGGTCATATCGCCCATGACTCCTGCTATTACATACCTTACACCACCTATTTTAATAAGTTTACCAACAGGGTCCTCATTATGAAATATCTTCTTTGAGATACCATATCCAAGTACACACACCCTTCGATAATTCTTGACATCAGAAAGTGTCAACGTCCTTCCAAACAATGAAGCTTTATTTAATATCCTGAAGTATTCATCTCCTACACCTACAAGATTGGCTTCCGGTTGCAGTTTTCCATAGGCGACATTTTTTCTTGTGATCATAACAGGAGCTATCTCTTTTATTCCTTTTATATTCTTCTTTATATAAATTGAATCATCAATAGAAAGACCTTTTGAGAACCTTCTCTTAGCTTCCAGAAGTTTTTTACCCATTATCTTCTTACTTTTTACAGTAATATTTTTCGCACCCATCGATTCGATCTGTTTAAGACTCGCCTGCTGAGCGCCTTTTCCTATACTCATCATGGCAATGACAGAAGCGACCCCAAATATTATGCCAAGTATTGTAAGAAAGCTTCTCAGTTTATGTAGTAGTATCTCTCCCAGAGAGGATACAATATTTTCTCTCAGATCAATCATCTTTTTCTCCAGTCTTTTTTAAACTACTATCAAGAACAGTATCTCCTTCTTTAAGTCCTTCGAGCACCTCAATATCTTCACTATCCGATATTCCAGTCTTTACTCGTTTTTTATTTTCTGAAGGAGTTATAACATAATTTCCATCTTTATCTGCGTAAAGAGCACTTTTTGGTACATAGACTGCATCCTTACTCTCTTTAACTACTATTTCAATGTTTACACTTATGTTTGGCTGGAATTTTTTCGAACTGGAAATTACGGTTATTATTACATCAAAGACTTTTCCTTCATTAGGGTTTCCGCTATCGTTATCCTGTGCAAAAAGAGAAATATCATCAAGGACTCCTTCGTATTTCTTTTCCTTATCTGCAGGTAGAGTGAAAAACACCTTCTGACCTTTTTCAAGAAGAGTATATTCCGTTTCGGGTATTCTTGCTTTTATGATAAAGGAAGAGACTCTTGCAACGTTCCCAATAACAGCTCCATTCCAGACTTCATCACCGACTTCGGTCTTTCTTCTTCCACTGTTTGTCCATCTTTCTATATAACCCACGACACCATCATCACCAGCTTTTATATCCATATCATCGATTATATCCTTATAATCTTGCAATCTTTTCTCAAGCCTTTTGATCTGTAATTTTAGTTTTTCCATCCTTAGAGAATACAAGGCTTTCTGATTCTCAAGTTCCTGTGATGCCATCTCATAATCAAGTTTCTTATATTTGAAATCATTTTCAGCAAGCATCTTTTCGGTCTTACCCGAACCCTGCTTACGACTATCAAGTCTTCTTCCGTTTACTATATGATTTATCTTTGCTGTATAATAACTGTTCTTAAGCTGCCTCAGAGTATCATCAGAGACATATCCTTTTTTGTTCATCTCTTCGTTTATTTTTACTTCCTTTTCTATATTTTCAAGTTTTTTACCGGAGATCTCATAATCAAGTTCAAGTGTTTTGAGTTCTCTTTCAGGTGGAGGACTTATAGTCTTTTCATATTCCATCTTAGCTATCTCATAGTCTATCTCTCTAAGCCTTATTTCCTGTTCTTTTTTAAAAATTTCGTTATCTCTTCCCTTTTCGAGCATCTGCAGTTCTTCTTTCTTTAGAGCAAGATCCGCTTCTATTTTCTGTTTTTCCTCTTCATAATCCTTTTTTTCAAGGTTGACGATAACATCACCTTTTTTCACCTCAGAACCTTCATCGATCATACTAAGAACCTTTGCACGAGCTGGAGATTTAAATTCTGTCCTCTCAACAGCTTCGAGTATCCCAGTCTCTTTAACTGAGAGTCTTATGTCTTTCTTTTTAACCTTTATTGGTTCTCCAGATATATTTTCACTTTCTTTCTTTTCAGATAAAAGTATCCTATCTCCTTCTTTGAGACCATCAAGTATCTCAGTATCAAAATAATTGGATCTTCCTGTCTTTACCTTTCTTTTTTTACCACTAGTAAGTTTTACATAAGAATCTTTTATACAATAGGTAGGAACGGTTATTATACTTTCAGGAGTGTCATGAAATATCATTCCACTAACTGTCATACCAACTTTAAAAGAAGTGCGATCCTCCTGAACTTTCGCTTTAAGCTGGACTTTTTTTACTTTTCTGGAATCATTTTCGTTGTAATATGCAATGTTTCCGACTCTACTTATTACAGCATTGTAGAAGTTCTCAGGATCACTATCCAAAGCAAACTCAAGATGATCTCCTTTTTGAATACCTTTTAGATCAAACTCATAAAGGTCAAGTTTAATACCCATATTCTTTCTATCTGATATAGTAAGTATTCCATCACCTTCGTATATGTCGGAACCAACTGTTAGTTTTTCAAACCCAATACCACTCTTTAAAGTCTTGTTATATATGATGACACCATCTCTATTAGCTTTTATGACAGAGTTTTGTGCCTGCTGACGATAATGTTCTACTTTATCCTTTTTCTCTTTAAGTTCAGTCGTCATATTCTCTCTTTCGATCTTTTTTTTCTCGTCAAAAGTATCAAGTGCTTCTTTGGCCTGCTCATAAGATTTCAAAGCATCTTCATACTGTTTTTTGACCTGCATTATATCGACTTCTGATCTTCCTCTTTTGTTAATGGTTATATTGTTATCGAGTCTCTTTATCTCTTTTTTCTTTGTCTCAAGATCAAACTGATACTGAAGATACTCATCTTTTGAGATAAATCCTTTTTTTGAGAATTTTTCGTACTCTTTCATTGATTCCTGAAGCTTTTGTATCTCATCCTGCAGCACTTCACGATTCATAGAATATTTCAGCAGGTTCGTTGAATCAACATAATCCTTCTCATATTCATATTTTTCTTTTGCACTCTGAAGTGATATCTCTTTTCTTTTCAGGTCTCTTTCCTTGAACCTTCTTTCAAAAGCTGAAGACCTATCGAATATCTCAAGATCTTTTTGTGCCATCTCCATCTCGAGTTTATAGGATTGAATACTGGCATTTATCTCTTCTGTATCTAATCTTACGACTATTTCACCTGAATCTACTTCAACTCCTTCTGTCTTCATCCATATTATCTTTGAATCAAACGGAGAGGATATGACCTGTTCATCAACAGAATATAACTCACCTACAAAAGGAGTAAAGGAAGTAAAATCTGTCTTCTTCACTTTATAGACATTTGAATCTTCTCCACTACCACAGGATAGAAATGAAAAAACAGATATCAATATAATAATGACAAATATATTTTTATAATATCGGGACAAGTTCATCTCCTTCATCAAGACCTTCTTTGACATAATAATAATCACCATCAGAGGCTACTATATCAAGATTCATTTCTTTATTACCTGAAAAACCTTTTTTTATTACTTTAATCTTTCCGTTTACCTTTTCAGCAAACTCATACGGTATTGAGATACAATTCTTTATTTCTTGAGTTATTATCTCAAAGGAGACCGAAAAATTCGGTTTTATTGAAGGCATCTGTTTATCAAGTGATATCTTTACTTCGAATTCTTTTACACCCTTTTTATCACTATCATCTTTAAGTTTTCCTATCTTTCCTATTTCTTCGACAGTACCTTTTATTTCAAGTCCGGATAAAGCGCCAACTTTTATAAGCACTTTATTTCCAACCTTTATCGAGTCTATTCTTTTTTCATCAACCGTTCCTTTTATTCTTAGTTTTGAAAAATCCGCTACTTTCACTATAGTCATACCAGACCATACTCTTGTCCCTACTCTTGGTTTTCCAGCCCAGCCCTCGACATGCATAAGCATTCCATCAATAGGAGCTTTCAGTATGCTTTTTTCAATCTTATCCTCTATCTGTTTAAGATCCATCTTTGCTTTTTTAAAACTTCTTTCATATTTCTTTGTCTCAATATTTCTTTTAATCTTATTTGTCTTTACATCATCCTCTAATTTTTTCAGTGTGATGTTTGTCTTTTCAAGATTAAGATCGTTTTTCTTGAGTTCATCCTCAAGAGGTCTCGATTCTAAAAGTTCAAGGTTTGTCTTTTCCTTCTCAAGCATATCTTCACTTATATCAAGATTGTTCTTTGATTTTTCAAGTTCGAGTTTTGATACGTAACCCTGCTTGAACATCTTTTCTTTTTCTTCAAGCCTCATCTTTTCGAGTTCAAGTCTTCTTTCGCTTATGGAAATACCCAATTTATTGTTCTGAACCTCTAATGTATCTGCGCCAGACATAAGAAGATCATTCTTTTTTGTAAAGAACTCAAGCTGTTCTTTCTGTGATTCAAGTGAAAGCTTATCTGTCTTTTCAGCATATTTATTATCAGATTTCTTCTTTTCAAGATGTATTCGTGAATTATCAAAAGAACTCTCAATCCATTTTTTTCTCTCATCAAGCATACTACTATTGAACTTTACAAGGATATCTCCTTTTTTGACCTGTTTTCACTCATCCTCGATCTCAGCAATAGTACTATATACTCCCATTGGAACCATTACATTGACTTCATTTACAGGTTGAAAGACACCTTCTCCGCTAACCGAAAGCACTCTATCTTTTTTTGTTAATCTGTAAAATATACTCTCAGAATCATCAGAAGAAGAACATCCGATTACGTTTAAGAGAATAATAAATAAAAAAATAATATAAAACAGATTATTGTAAGTGTTCTTCAATATCTCCACCCATTGTCAAAATATAATCAAGTACAAGCAAATAATTATCAAGTAGAGCAGATATATAACTTTGTTTTGCTTGAGTGAGTTTAAGCTGAGAATCCTGCAGATCTATAAAAGAGATAAGTCCCTTTTGAAAGGATATCTCAGAAAAATTAAAACTCTCCTGAGCATTCTCAAGGTTTTCTTTTCTTATCTTGATAGTATTTTTTGAAGATTCCAGTTTTCTCTGCATATTTTGTTTTTCTATTTTTACCTGTTTCAGAACAAGATCATGATTTATTCTTGCCCTTTCAAGCTCAAGAGTCGATATATCAAAATTCAGTTGATTATCAGATTTACCTAGCATAAAGGAATATGAAAGTGAAGCAGTCCAGTTAGTCTTTCCAAGTGTATCCTCAGAAGTAGTAGCGCTATATCTGATATCAGGTCTTTTTCCAAGTTTGGATCTGAACCAGTTTATTCTTGCTATCTCAAGTGTTCTTTCCGATATTTTGACATCTCTTCTTTTTACTGGTTCTATCTGAATCGCTTCTCTGAAGATCAACGGATCCTCTGGAGCAAATTCTTTATCAAGTTCCATTCCTATAGTCTTCTTAAAAAGATTCAAAGAATTCTGATAAGAATCCTTCTGGGATATGATCGAACTCTCAGAATTTAATAGATTAAGTTTTGCGTTAAGCACCGCAAACTTATTAGCTGCACCACTATCAAATCTTGCTACAGCATAATCATAAGCGTTTTTCCATCTTTTATAAGAATTTTCTTCTATAACAAGTCTTTCTTTTTGTCTTATTAAGTTATAAAAGGAATTTGCAAGATTTAATATAAATTTCTGTCTTGCCTCCTTAAAATTAAGCTCAGATATCTCGAAATTTATCTTTGAATTAATATACTGATAATCTTTTATCGATGTAAGATTTTGTGAATAAGAAAGAGATTTATAATCAGTTCCATTTGAATATTCTGATTCATTATAGGATAAAGTACCGCCCTCGTTTACTTTTTTAGATACACTAAGACTTTTGGTCTCACTATCATTTCCGGATACGGTCAGGGAAGGAAGATAATTGTTTTTTGTGATTTCCCATGAACGCTTTGATCTTTCAAAGCTTATCTCTATCTTTCTATACTCAGGACTATTTTCAAGTGCAAATTCAACAGTATCCTTTAGAGTATTTGCCCCTACTATAATCGCCATTAAAAAGAACAAAAACAATACTTTATATCTCATCAAACTTCCTCCAGAATGCTTTCAAGATCATAATCCATCTCAAATTTTCTTCTTTTAAAATCTTTATTTATAAAATCCTTTATTATCTTACCGTCCATTATCTCAACAATTCTTTCACAGTTTTTTGCTATATTCTGATCATGTGTTACCATGATCATTGTCTTGCCAAGTCGGTTGAGTTCCTGAAAAAGAGACATTATCTCTTTTGACGTGTTTGAATCAAGATTTCCGGTAGGTTCATCAGCAAGGACAAGAGAAGGATTATTAGCAAGTGCTCTTGCTATAGCCACCCTCTGATTCTGTCCACCTGAAAGTTCTGTCGGTTTATGTAGAAGTCTATCTCCCAGTCCGAGAGCTGATAGTATATTTGAGGCTTTTCTTTTTCGTATCTCAGGTTCTTCCTGCTTATACACCATAGGAAGCATTACATTTTCAAGGATGTTTCGATGGGAAAGCAGATTAAAGGACTGAAACACAAAACCTATCTCACTGTTTCTGACAACGGAAAGTCTTTCATCACTAACCGATGATATATCCTCACCGTTGAAATGAACAGTACCGGAAGTAGGGGTATCAAGACAGCCAAGTATATGCATAAGAGTGGATTTTCCAGATCCTGATTGACCAACAATCGCTGTAAGTTCACCTTTTTTTATCTCAAGATCGATACCGTTCACGGCATGGACTTCAACTTCTCCCATAATATATGTTCTTTTTAATTCACTAACTTTAAGAAGCATGCTTTTCTTCACCTTTACAATATTCTTTCATACTTTTAAAAGCCCATTTATAACCACATTTAATAAACCATTTGGAAGCAAAAAAGTCAAAAAGCATTCTATTACCGAAATTATACTCAACTCCAAGGTCAGCTTTCATAGTATCTCTTCTTGCTAGTTGGAAATTTCTTACATTAGTAAAAAGCGTATCACCATTAAAAATGAAATGTTTTTTTCTAAAGGCTGGCATATAAAAGACGTTTGAAACGACAATTATGTTTGAACTTTTAACAAGTTCAATAGGAACAATGGAATAATAACCGCCATCAATAAGTCCATTCCAATCTTTAAATAACGGTTTAACCGCAACGGAGGCCATAAGAGCATCCACTATCTTAAAATCCTGCTCGAGCACCACCTGAGAGTGATCCTCTTTTTTTGCAGCCATTACTCTTACCGGCATTGGAAGCTGATTAAGAGTTTTATTGCCAAATATCTCCTTTAAAAAAGCATATATATGGTTTCCCTTTATGATAGATCTAAATAGAGGGTCTGGATCAGCAAGTTCAAGCATCTTTACTCTGGTTATCGAACTTGCGAAATCTATAAGCTTTTTACTTTTTAGATCAAAGTGTGAATAAAGACAGGCAAAGACAGCTCCCATAGAACAACCGGCAAGCTCATCTAACTTATAGCCTCTTGTCTGCATCACATCCTCATACGCTTTGAGAAACCCCCCATGCGCAAATCCATAGGCCGTACCACCACCCAGGACGATCGATACTTTTTTATTGTTTTTCATGTTTTCAATTCCCTGTTTAAAATAACGATATTCCGACATTCCGACTTTTCGATTCTTCGACTTAATAACTGGGACTTGGGATAAAACTGGATTTTGAATTTTGGGAAGATCAAAACCAACCCAAACACCAAATACCAAATTCCAAACCCCACGCTTTAAGTTATCTGTTCACCGTTCCGTGATTTTCCCCATTTCGCTTTACGCTTCACGTTAATTGTTCCCCATTCACTTCTCACCATTCACAGATTTTTATGCTATAATATTAACATGAAACGTCATCTTATGATAGAGACATCGTTAAAGCTAGTAGATAATTATTCCCACTCTATTTTAGATGAAATCAAAAAAACACTTGAAACATTGGATAATATAAGTGGATTTTCTTTAGGGATCAGAAACCCGATAATAATCAATCCAGATTGGAAAAATATCTTAAACCTTTGTTCTAATTTATTAAAAGAAAAAGATCTTAAAGACAGAATGAATCTGCTATTGTTCACAACAAAGGAAGATGGATTTGAATTAGAAGAATTTTTTAATTCTTTTCAACATATTTCAGACATCTCAAGAATCATGATCGATATCTCAAAAGGACTTTCAAAAAAAACGAAGGATTTTATTAAATCTAATGAAGAATCTGAAAAAGCCTTTAAAATATCGCTATGTATTGTAGTAAACAAAGACACAAACGATAACATCGAAAATATTATAAAAGATACTAAAACCTTTATGAAAGAATATGATATTGAGCCTGATATATGCTTGGATAGATTCTCTGATTCTACTTATTCAATAAATATAAAAAGACATATAAATATGAATAATCTGATCTCAAATGCTTCTGATTACAACTTGTTGATCAAATCTTTAAAAAATGAATTTAATATAAAACTCTCTGATGAGGATAGAGAGTTTTGCGAAGATTTATTTAAAAGAAGACAGTGCAGATATCTTTTTGAAAATCCTTATTGTTTCAAAGAAAAGACCACAACTTGCATAAGAGATAAAGAGTTTAGACAGGGATATTTACACGAAAAGGAAACTTCAGAAAGCCTAAGACTGAAAACATCTCACATTGCGGGTTTGTTTGATAAAATAGACATTTGCTCAATATGCCCTGAATATGATGCTCTTTCAGATAAAGAAGTGCTGGATTTTTTAAAGAAAAACAATGCAGAAGAATTATTTGCAAATTATAAAAATAGTATCAAAAAGGGATATTTTTTTGAAATATATAAAAACAGAGATCTTGAGCAGTATCTTGTATACCCAGAATCAGAACTTTTAAAAAAAGCAGGATTATTAGAACATAAAGAGAAGCATCAGGAAGATGATTTCTGCTGTGCCTGGACGAGGATATTAAAAAAAGAGGATGGGAAATTATATTCCGGTTGTAAAGGCTCAAAAATTGTCATAGATGATTATATAGAATTTTGCAAAAGATTATCCATACAGGATTATTCAAATATTCCTGATAGTTGTTTTTATTGCAAGAAAAAATTCTCTCTTGATCAGGTTCATGACAGAAAATATCATTACCGTTTTGCAACAGACGATTTTTTCCTTCCTGATATTAAAACAAAGGATAATATAATAATCAACACAGCTATAGATACTCTGACAAAAAAAGGAATGCAGGATAGTATTACTCCATTATTAACAAAGATAAACAGATACATAAAATGGAGATATTTCATTTTAAAAATCAAATCCAAAAAGCTATTAGAAAAAGCTTATGATGTAAATTCATTTCTCTTGTATTTGTTCATATTATTGAATTCCAACTTTAAAAAGGACAAATTACCTGATGTTTTAATTAATACAAAATTTAAAAGAATACCTTTTTTAAAAACTGCTGTATCAATACTTTTGAAATATTCAAAACACATAGAACTCAAAAAATTTAAAAATACATTTGATTATATAATAGAATCAGAACATTACAGAAATTTCCTTTTAAATGAAATGAGAACAAGCAGTTTTAATATAAAAGATATTCTTGAGAATATAAAAAAGAACGAACTTATAACAAAAGCTAATTTTGATCTCTTACTAAATGAAGAAGCATTGATTTTGATCTTATATGAAGAGTTTTTAAGATCTAATGATCCCGATATCTTTTGGAAATTTCTTAAAGACAAAGTCCTTCCTTTCAATGCTCTAAAAAAAATAAAAAATGAACTATTGGATTCGGATAATTTTTTCAAAAACACGGATATAAAAATACTTTATTCATTATTTCTTAATATATCAATATCACACGAAGACATTCAGAAGATATTCAATAAATTAAAAAAAGACAAAGAAAATTTCGATAAATTGGGAAAAATTAATCTCTTCCTTTTTGAGAAAGGAAAAATATCAGCTCTTGAAAGTATTGTTTCTAAAAAAATAGAAAAAAAAAGGTTGGATTTAAATACATTAAAAAGACTTTTTCCAATCAAATGTATAGAGGATACCTTAATCTATTTTCATTTTGAAAAAACAGATAAGGCAACCAAAGAACATATCTATTTTGAATCATTAAAAAACTTCGATATATTTAGCGAAAAATATAGAAATATCATACTTGAAAAAACAAGAAATATATTATCTGAAAGAATAAAAGAACGAAAATATTTTTCTATTATAAGAATTTTAAAGATCTTTAAAAATCTAGATTATAAAACCATAAATTTATTAGAGAAGGAGTTCTTAAGTATTGATTTCTCGGATTATACCTTTTCCTATATAAGATTTTTAATATTAATCAATAAATATTTTACAGATTTTAATAAAGATAATATTTTTTATAATATCTTATCCTTTTATATGGATAGAAAAACGTTTGATAAAGCAAAATATTTCTTTGATAAAATAGAAGACAAGTCTTTGTTCTGGAATAGCTCTGAAATAAAAAAGACCTCTGATTTTTTAAACAACAAAAAGAGGTCTTTTTTAAAAAGATTCGTATCTAAGATCAAGCCATCTTGATCCTGAAAGGTAGATTCTTTTTTAATCTCTGATATTCCCAGGAAAATATCTCTTTTTCCCATCTTCTTTTACTTCTGTTCCAATTAAAACCAAAACTCTTTAAAAGCTCACGGTCTCTTCCTCTTTCAGCTTTAATGAGTTTTTTTGAAGACTCCATCTTTGAGATTATCTTCTTAACATCGTAAAGGGCTAGAAGATTCATCATAGTAAAGACATCAAAAAGTGCTCTATGCTGACCGGCAATAATACCGTGATACCCTGCAAGATAAGTTAGATTCTTATATTTACATGTATCAGGATAATGAATATCTTTTAAAGTATCTATCATTATCTTTTCAGGAAAATCTATGTTGAATCTTTTAGATTCCTTCTCAATCATCATCTGATCAAATTCTCTACCATTGTGTCCCACCATATAATCAGCTTTTCTGGCGAGTTTTGCCAGGGTCGCAAGTACCTCTTTTATATCATGACCATGGTCTTTAAGCATCTGATCAGTTATTCCGGTTAGATCTTTTACAAAACGATTTAATTTAAATCTTTTATGATAAGGTCTTACAAGAAAATTCATTATCTCGACCGGAGTCTTTTTCTTCCAGTCATAAAGGACAGCTCCAACTTCAATTATAGCGGTCCTGTTTTCCGGATCTCTCTCGTGTGGGCAATCCGAAGTCTCTATATCTAAACCTAGTAAAAGCAATTTCTCCTCCTGTCAAAAGTAGTCTGGACAAGAATATCCAGACTACTTAAATATATATACGACGACTATTTTTTATTTTATTCTTCTGTTACTGCATTCATTATTTTAACAGGAATCTGAGTATTATCCATAAATCCCTCAAAATCCTCTGCATTCATACCATAAGACATCACAGGTACCATACAAGCTGAATGATCCCCAGTAGTCCAGTCGATACCAGCAAGATCATTTATCATATCAACAAATTTAACTGTTGCATAACCACCCTGACTATATGCTGAAGGTTTAGCAGCAAGTCTTGCTTTTTTAAAAGCTGCAAGCTCTTTTTTGTCAAAATCAGACATCTTGTAAGTAGTATATTCCTCAAGGATCTGTTCCATATTTGAACAATCATTTTTGATCTTGGATACTATTGTATCAGGAATAGCTTTGAAACCTTTGAATTTAGCAGGATATATATTGTATCCTTTTCTTCCAAGACCAAGTCCACCAGTCTCATGGTCAGCAGTTACGACAACAAGTGTATCTTTATTGAGGTTTGCATAGGACATTGCCTCTCCAACGGCTTTGTCAAAAGCTTTTGTATCATAAATGACTCCGATAGGGTCATTTGAATGAGCAGCATGATCTATTCTTCCGCCTTCTACAACAAGGAAAAAGCCTTTATCATTATCCTTTGATAGTAATTCGATAGCTTTTCTTGTCATAAGAGCAAGTGATGGTTCATCAGATGTTCTATCAAGAGAATAGTTCATATGATCTTTAGCAAAGATTCCCATCACTTTATCAGAATGAGCATTCATAAGTTCCTTACTAGTATTTACTATCTCAAAACCATGTTTTTTAGCAGAATCATAATTTTTTTCCATATATTTTTTACCACCACCAAAAAGTACATTTAAATCACTTTTTGCCTGCTGCTCAGCAATATCGCGTTGAAAATATCTTTTTTCAACATGAGCCGTAAAACAGGCTGGTGTTGCATGAGTAATAGCTGTTGTTGTTACCATACCAGTCTTTTTACCTAATTTTATTCCTTTTTCAAGAAGAGTCTCAGCTGGTTTTTTATCCGGAGTCATACCGATCATACCGTTATCAGTCTTGAAGCCTGTTGATAATGCGGTTCCTGCAGCTGCAGAATCAGTTATGGTATTTGAATTTGAATATGTGGAAGCAAACCCTGTATAAGGCATCTTCATCATATTAAGGTCACCAAAGACAAAATCTGTTAGCGTAACATGTGCAAGTCCCATACCATCACCTATAAGAAAGATGACATTTTTAGGACCCTGGGCAAAGATAGTAATTGTAATAACAAAAACTATCAATAGAATACTTAGTTTCTTTGATTTAAACATATTTCCTCCGTGTTTCTGATTTTTTTATTATTTTATCATAAGAGATTCAGAAAAGAAAAATAGAAACAGTTATACCTTTAAA